>NZ_JAUBPB010000057.1:0-45647 GCF_036700545.1 Microcoleus sp. SVA1B4 | reverse complement strand
TCCTTACTTTATTTAGGGTTGAAACCCAGGCGATGTAAGGACTCTAGGTTATTGATTCACCTAGAAACGAGTCGCACCCCGTTTAGAGTCGTGGCGATTCCCCATCCCGACTTTCTCTATATTTCTAGCAGCATTTTCATCTCTATCTTGCTCAGTGCCACAACTTAGACAAAGCACTGAGCGGATAGACAAATCAATCTTTCCCCATTTAAAACCACAGTCTGAACAGACTTGACTCGTTGGTTCCCATCGACTAATTACCTTAAATTCTCTGCCAAATTTCTCAGATTTAGCTTCACAAAGAGTTCTAAATTCTCTCCATCCTTGTTGGCTAATCGCCCTCGAAAGTTTCCGGTTCTTCACCATCCCGGATACATTCAAATCTTCCAAAACAATCACTTGGTTTTCGTTGACTATTTTAGTTGACAGTTTGTGGAGGAAATCTTTGCGAGTATCGGCAATTCGATTATGCAGCTTGGCGATCTTGATTCGAGTTACATTTCTTCTTTTGGAGTCTTTTGGTTGACGAGCTAATTTGCGTTGTAGCTTACGAACTTTTCGGTCTAACTTTTTATAGCTAGGGCTTTCGGCTTTTTCACCGTTGCTCATTACTGCCAAAGTTTTAATTCCCAAATCAATCCCGATACTTGGACTTTTGGCTTCGGATTGAATTGGTTCAACCTCTACAACAAAACTCAGAAAATAGCGGTTTGCACAGTCCTTGATTACCGTAACAGAGCTAGGTTCAGACGGAAGACTTCTAGACCATATTGGATTAACAATTCCAATCTTGGCTAAATAGACACCACCGTCCTCTTTCATGGAAAAACCGCGAAGAGTAAATCTGGCAGATTGATTGTTAGTCCTCTTCTTGAACTTGGGATACCCAGCTTTACGTCCTTTTCGCTTGCCTTTACAGGAGTCGAAAAAGTTCTTAAAAGCTGTCTCTAGATCAGCTACAGATTGTTGCAAAGGAACTACAGACACTTCACTTAACCAAGCTCTTTCTTCGGATTGCTTGGCTTGAGTAATTACTATTTTCTGGAGTTCTGCTGATTTAGGCTTTCTCTCTGATTGCTTGCAAAGTGCAAGAGCATCGTTCCAGGCTACTCGAACACAGCCAAACAATTGAGCTAAGCTCTGTCGTTGTTGGTCGGTTGGATATATCCTGTACTGATACCTTGCTTTCATTATTTTTTGCTATTTGACTTGCTTGATCATACCATGTATTATTGATATAATCGATAATATTGAAGAGAATTAAAGCCGTCCTAAAAGGACGAGGCTTCAGACCCAGTTTTTTGGTGAAAGATATCTTCTTCGGACATATCATACCCACGAAAATGCTTAACCGAGCAGTATTGATTGCCATTCCGCCATCATATCATTACAGCCATTGGCGATCGCACTCCCCAAAAATTCCCCCCACTTCGCATAACTCTCCCACCCACCAGCTATAAAGCAATATCAGGCGATTCCACAGCAAGTAGCCCAAAAAAACAGACTAAAGCTGCATAAAGGTGTTCTTCTTCTACGAACAGGAGCAAACACACGAGTCCGTTCCCAGACGGCGAGGGCTCTCCGAGGGAGGAGCCAAATCGATCGATATTTTGCGCCGTTAAAGGCGTAAAATTTAGTATTTATAATACCACTTTGAAAGAGTAAATGCTCAACCGAATTGGAGAGCAACAGCCGGAAACATTGAATCTGCCCTGTCCGGTACCCCTGACTCAGCACCCAGCAGCAGTGTACCTCGACAGTTTGGGGAGCGAGCGGTCAAAGGCAACCATGAGAGAAGGACTCAATATCATGGCCCGAATGCTGACAGGTGGGGAGTGTGACGCAATGACTTTGAATTGGGCGGCATTGCGCTACAGACATACGGCGGCTCTGCGCTCGGTCCTTGAGAAAAAGTACGCCCCCGCGACGGTGAACCAAATGCTGTGCGCCCTGCGGCGGGTGTTGAAGGAAGCTCTGCGGTTGGATTTAATCGACCCAATAGATTACAGTAAAGCGGTGGATGTCAGGAGTGTCAAGCAATCGGGAAAGGTTAGGGGGCGGGCGCTAACGCTCTGTGAGATTGCTGCATTGATGGAAAGTTGCTCTGGTAAGACCCCTATTGATGTTAGGGACTCGGCGCTGATTGCTATCTTGCGAGGGGGCGGCATCCGTCGCTCTGAAGCGGTCAATCTCTTGAAGCGAGATTTCAACCTATCCACGGGAGCGCTGTTCGTCCGGGAGGGTAAGGGCAAGAAAGACAGGACGGTTTATCTCCCGGAGTCTGCTTGCGTTTTGGTGTCCGAGTGGCTGGAGTTGAGGGGAGAGGCGACTGGGCCTCTGTTGTACCCGATTCGGAAGGGAGGAGAAATTCAGCGTCGGCGGATGACGGAGGATGGTGTGTTGAAGATTGTGCAGCGGCGGGCGTTTCTCGCTGGGGTGGAGTCTTTTAGTCCCCACGACTTCCGGCGCACGTTTTGCTCGGACCTCCTTGATGCTGGGGTGGATATTGTGACGGTGCAAAAGTTGGCGGGTCATGCTTCTCCGGTAACTACGGCAAAATATGACAGGCGTGGGGAGGAAACTAAGCGGCGGGCCGTGCAGCATTTGGAATTTTAGGGCTTGAGAGAACTACATAAGATTGATACAAAGTGGATAAGACAGACATCTAGGACTGCTATATCCTGAAAATACAACGGGGATTAAAATCCTCCGAGTCGGTTCCCTCTCAGCACGCTTTGTGTCTTCTGAGTTTCACGCATCCCGTGAGGTTTGGATGAAACTTATACAGCAGATTCCAGGCAAATAGAGTACACCTTAATCCCAAGCACTTACCAAAGGCACTTACCAAAATGGTTGACAAACCCTTGCAACCGTACTCCATAAACCTGGAAATTGCTGTGGCAATTTATTTAGGATTTAAGTAAGTCGGCGCTTTAAAACGCAACTATGTAAACGATGTAAAGTGTCCAAATGCTCTCTACTGGCTGACTTAAGCCTATTTACATACTGTTACATTATTCGGTTTAATCCCGCCTACCTACTTATGCAACTATCCCAGGAATAGGGGCAACACTCACCATCAAAAATTCGTTCTTTTAATGTTTGATTAGTTTTGATGGTAACACAACCGATGGAGCTCGTCACGCGAAGCAGTTACTCCCTAAAAGTCCTAAGTAGTCCAGAGAATCAGCGATTAAGATTTACTCCCTATCAGCGCCCGGATAGCATTGTAATCAGCCGCCTCAGCTTTCCAGCAAGTTTTCTTGAATCGTAGCGGCACTTAGCTTCTACCAAGATTTTTTCCATCAGCTCAGATGAAGCTACTGCTTGCAGCCATGCAGCTTCTAAAAATACTTCTACAGTCACTCCTTTTTCTTTGCAAAATCTCGTCAAATTAGCATCTATTTCGGCATCTAAAACAACAGCAGAATGGCGGCGAGTTGGCGGAATTTTCGCGAGTTCGGCTTTTAATTCCTCTAAGGTTGAATTGTCACCCGTGGTTTCTTTTGAAGGTTCGTTCGCCGGAGTTGACTGTTGGGTAATTTGTTCGCTCTCCTGTTTGGGGGCGATTAAAGTATCTTCTCGGCTTGGAACAACTGTTCGCTTGCGGTTGGAGCGAATTTGGTCGAGGATGCTGTCACTCATTGTACTTTTTGTTGTAAAAGAGACTCGATTTTGGCGAGCAGAATTTCAAAGGGATATTCTAAGTCGGGATGTCCTAATTCGCTGAGAGTTTGGCGTTTGTTAATGGCTTTTTTGTACTGTTCGGATTCTCGGATTGAAGGGAGAATTAATTCGTTTTCAACTTCGTCTTTCATTCCTTCTACGGCAAGGCGGCTTTCTAGGGTTTGAGTGTTGCCAATCCAGCGGTCGCGGAAGGGCAGCACTCCTAGTACGGTAGCGTTGGTTGCTTTGACATCTCTCATGGAGTTGAGCAAGTCGAGTGTCCGCACTAGGGAACCGTAGCCTTTGACGGAAGCTTCGGCGGGTACGATTACGGTGTCGGCGGCACCGATTGCGGTTAAGCAAATCTGCGAGCGCTGCGGGGGTGCGTCAATGATACAAAATTTGAAGGCTTCGGCAACAGGTTCGAGGCGGCGCAGCAATAGGGTAGCGCCGACACCGCTGCTGGATAGGTAGTCGGCGGCGGCGTCTAGTCCGTCGTCGGAGGGAATTAGAAACAAGTTGTCGCTACCTTCGACTGGATAGATGCCGTCTTCGATGGGCACGGATTTTTTGAGAACTTCCAGCAAGGTGGGCTGGTTGGGTTGCAGTTCTAGCCCCAGGTAGGTGGTCAGGTTGTGTTGGGGGTCGGCGTCGATAGCCAGTGTGGGATAGCCCCGGCTGGCTAGGAGGCGGCTCAGGAATAGAGATGCGGTTGTCTTGCCCTGCCCCCCGGACAGGGACGCGATGGCGACTGCGATCATGGCTTTAGGGACATGGGATGGGGTTTTCTATATATATCGTCATCTAAAAAACGAAAATAGTCAATATCTAAATTACTAAAAAGCTAATTTTATTATTTTACTAATTCAATCTTTACAATAAAGCTAATTTTATAAAATGACTAAAAGCTCACTTACTAAAATTAGCAAGTGAGCGCAGTCCTTACCATACCAGAGTTACCCCAAGTAGCGTAGAGGGGTAGCCACCGAGAGGTTCCAACTCAGTCAAGCGTTACTTCCGGTCTGCCCGACCGTAGTTGCTTTACGCAAAATGTTAATCGCCGCGTTTTCATTCTTGTCTGCTACGTATCCACAGTGAGAACATTTATGAGTTCTGGTACTCAATGTTTTTGCCACGTTATGCCCGCAATTTGAGCAGTTCTGGCTTGTGTCGCGCGTGGGAACGGTGATCGCTTGTTTTTGAAGAGGATTTTTTTG
This sequence comes from Microcoleus sp. SVA1B4, assembly GCF_036700545.1. NCBI lineage: Bacteria > Bacillati > Cyanobacteriota > Cyanophyceae > Oscillatoriales > Microcoleaceae > Microcoleus > Microcoleus sp. SVA1B4. The sequence continues at coordinate 40,764 of NZ_JAUBPB010000057.1, read as the reverse complement.
ACTAAACTCATGTCATAGTAAGGCGTGGCGCGTGTTTAAAAGGCGCGGCGCGTGTTTAAAAGGCGCGGTGCGTGTTTAAAAGGCGCGGCGCGTGTTTAAAAAGGCGCGGCGCGTGTTTAAAAGGCGCGCCGCGTGTTTTCTCGCTATAAAACATAATATGACGCGCGGCCTTGACCCTCTAATTTCAACTGGTTGGCATCAGTCAACTTCCGCAGCAGGCGACTAGCTTGGTCTTCGCTGATACGACAAAGTTCCACAGCTTCTTTTCTGGTAATTCTGCCGTGAGTCCTTACATATTGAAGCACCATTTGCTCTTGCTGAATGGGTTCAAAGCCAGCTTGCCGAACGTAATCAGCGGATTGTCCCAGTTCTCGGTAAACTAAGGGGCTAAGGGTGTAGGTGCGTCCTTTTTTGACGCCACGCGCTTCTACCAAACCAGCTTCAACTAATCGTTCTAACACGCTGCGGGCGATCGCTTCATCTCGCTGAATGGCACGGGCGAGAGTAGCCGTGTCTAACCGTCTTTCTTGTCGCAATTGTCCGATCGCGATTAAAGAGTCAACGGGGAGTGGGCAATGACTGCGATTTTCCTCTTCAATCACTACGCGCAACAGTCCTAAGTCGGCTTCCCCCCCTGGCAGTCTGACGGCAACTGAATGAGAGTTTGTGCTTCGATAATCAGGGGCGGATCTTCCGTAGCGCAATAACCCCTGATAGATTAAATCTACACCGCGCCCAGTTCGTTCGGCGAGTCCGATGCGTTTAATGGCATCGGCTAGGAAGGGGTTTCTCGGTCGGGGTTCTACGACTAGCAAGTTATCTAAACTGACACCTTCAACAAAACCCCCTGGGTTGCTGATGGTAATTCCGTAATCTTCCCAGCGGATGTGAACGGCTCCCAATTTAGTGTAATCTCGGTGGATGAGGGCATTGACTGAGGCTTCGCGAAAGGCGCGGCGATCGTAGTTGGGAACGGGGACGCGAAATAAACCGATTTGCACTTCATCTTCTTCAACGCGCACCTCGAACTGTTCCATGACTCGCTCAAACAGTTTTAGTAGGGGGGTGCGGTAAAAATCATTGACTCGCACTTGGGTGCCTTCGAGGACTTGAAAGGCGACTTCGTGGGTGGGTAAGTGTTCGCGGAGGGCGCTTTCTCGTCCTAAAATCAGCAGTCCGGTGACGGTGGGGAAGCGAATTCCATCCGTAGAACGCACGAAACCTAAAGCGCCGTCTAGTTCTTCATCAGTTAAGGATAGCAGAGTGCGATCGCCCCCATATCGCTCTATTAATTGTCGCAGGCGTTCGCGTTCCAGGGGGTCGAAGTCGGCGACAGACGATCCGGTGATGGGTAATGAGGAGTAATCGAGAACGCCTAAGTCTGACTGGCGAGTGGCAAATTCGTAGGGATAAAAGGGAACGCATTGGGGTGTTCCGTCTACTTGCAGGCGGCGGCGTTGCAGGAGTCCGTCAGATGTGGCGACGATACGGGGTGATTTAGGGACTTCTATGCAGGCAATGGTTTGGCCTGCTTCTAGCAAGGCTGTAACGCGCACGCTGACTGGGGGGTTGGTGCGGTTGCCAATCATGGCTGCTAGGGTGGACAGGTTTTGGTGTTGGGGGTGCAAACCTGTTATTTGACCGTCATCTTCAACGCCGAGGTAAATGAAGCCGCCGTCGGTATTGGCAAGGCAGACGACGGTTTCAATTAGGTCTTTGTCTGGCAGGCGAGTGCGATCGCTCTTAAACTCGACGGTGAGGGATTCTTGTTCGGGAATCGTGCGATTCATTTAACAATATAAAATAGGGGCGACCAGACGGCATTTACAATTTTACGGCAAAATTGGGTCTAAAGCCCCGTCCTTATAGGACGGCTTCCTCCTAACTGTATAAAACAAATACAGTTAGAAACACAGGAAATACTCGTTTATATTTAAGGACTTCAACAATGCGGGGATAGACTTCGGGGAAACTCGGAGCATCGGCTACCATTGCATCGCTAATGCCGTGAAGATAGGCTGCTTCTGCGGGGATGGGAACTGTGGGTTTGATGAGCGTATTCAGCAACATTTCACCGAGATGATTGATAATTGCTATCTCTACAATCTCAGCACGCACGAGCCCCGTAGTTTCAGTATCCAGAATCACCCAATCGTTCTGGCTTAATTGTTCTCTTGCCCAAAGAACGGCATTCACCCTATCTCTTTCTATGAAACCTACTTCTCGATACCATTCCCGGTAATCCCGTTTGATTTTAGCTTTGAGGCGATTAGCGGCTAGAGTTTCTAATTGTTTGGGAGTGGGTTTTCTTTTGGGTCGGCAGCATTCAGGATTGTGGATATCGTAGAGGAACACGTCGTATTTTTGGGTCGGGATAACGCCTGAAGGTTTCAGAGGCGATAAACCCAATTCACCCAATTGCTTTTTAGTTTTTAGGTGTTCTGGTGGCTCGTTGGGATTGCCCCACCAACTGTATTTGGTTAGCTCCATATTTGCTGCTCGATTGATTCTTGTGTTGTAAGCTTGAGCTGTAAGATTAGCTTTTTAGAATCAGCTACAATGGGTAGTATCAGAAAAGTAGAAAACCCCCAGTTTCCTGGGAGATGAGCCATCCGCTGCAAAACTAAATGACGCATTAATTATCTCATGCCATGAGTATTATTGTCTACGAATTGCTAGCACTAATCCGGCTGCACTAGCACCCACTACGATGGCTGCTAAGTTAGGCTTAACGATGCTTCCAAAAGCACATCCAATGATTAACGCCACAACAATAGCCAGGGGAGCTTGCCTTTGCCGACTTTCCAATTGCACTATGCGTTCGTCAAGGGACTGAAAGAGTATCGCTACTTCTTCTTCATTGTGCCAATTAGTTCGGCTCTGTTTCCTAAGAACAGCTTCTCTGGCAGCACCGTAGAGGGGTTTTCCATTCTTTCCTGTAATCTTCATCATCAATTCTCCTTAGTTAACTTTTTAGCGGAACTGTACCCTGTGTGTTGTAAAGCTTGAAGTGCCAAATCTGCACCATCTCCACCACCTTTCCACCTCCTCGGTTTCAGGTGTCCGTAACAGCTAACATCACTCCAATTCGCGGGGTCTGCGTAAGCTGATAAGGCTTTGCGGTAGGTTTCGATAAGCTGGTCTTTGTGGTCTGGTTTTTGCCAAGGGAATTTCATAGGCTACTCCACTATTTTTCCAAATGTTGATTCAAGTAAACCGTACCAATCTTTCGCTTTCTGGAATCCTTTACCTCCTGTACCGCAGCCGAACACATCTCTACTCGTTGCAGTAACTCCTAACTTGAGGATTTTTAAGCTCAACCAAAGTGCTTTGTCGGGATGAGTGGGAATAAGGGCGATCGCTTCACTAACTTGCTCTACTTCACTGCTTCCCCGCTTGTTTAAAAGTGCCATCACCCTCGCCAACGCCTTCGAGCGCTCTGGTTCAGGAAGTAGGGAAGCAGTGCTAGAATCCTTATCCTGCAACACTTCACTCGCTTCATCTCCTACTTTGTCCGCTTCATGAGGAGGTGAAGTAGCAGTATCTTCCCGTGCCGTAACTTCATCACTTTGCCAAGATTCTAGGAGCCGCTTCTTGGCTAGTTCCCATAGTTCTTGAGAGTCTTCTGATTCTTGATTGGTAGCCAACTCAGTTGCTTGAGTTGTTTCAGTATTTGCGGAAGTTTCTGTTTTGGATGGCTGGTGAGGAAGTTCTCGTTTCCATTGACTCAAGTCGGGTACAACAGCGGGGAATTCTCCTAACTCGCAGCTAATCCACGCAGCCCGATTCCCCAGCGATTCCAAGTAATCTCGCACTTGTTGGTATTTGGCGTATTGCTCGGAATCCTTGGGGAATTTGTTGCGATAACTTTCACATTCTTCTACTGCGAACTTGCCCATGTAAATGCTACAGAAACACTCCGCTAAATCTGATTCTCCCTCCAATCCCCAAGTTACAACTTGCCTACCCTGCGCTAAAGCAAAGATGCGGATGTTGGTTTCCCTGGCTAAAGTAATCATTTCACCCATAATTTGCTTGGCGCTAAGAGCAATAATCTGTTTGGTTTTGCGATCGACAATCGCTCTCACATTACGCGAAATTGCTTTCCATTCATCCACAGCTACATTCCAAATGGGTGAATCAATCCCCTTTGCCATTAATGCTGTACGCCGCACTCTTTCACCTTGCAGTGCTTCCAAAGAGGAGCGGATAGCTTTGTAATTTTCAGGCACTCCGATTACATCCAAGCCAATCCATTGATGCGGCCACCGTTTGACCGTAATTACCGACTTCTTTTGGGATGGCATCACATCCATCAGCCAATCAAATAGCGTGGTTTTTCCGCATCGGGTAGCTGCAACTCCTCTAATGTGAGGAAACATCTCAGGAGTGTCCCTAAACTGCTTCCAATCAAAGAATTTCACTCCTAATTGGGAGTTATTGGCAGTTCTACGCCTAATAATTGATTGTTATTTGGTGCGGATGCTATCTTTGATGGAAGTTCCACATTTTCGACCTCCTGGGACTTTGATTCCATTGGGTTGGGCAAAGATTGGGGCAAAGATTGGGGAGTGGTGGTGGTTAGAGCATCCAGCAGTTCGGGATTCTTCTCTAAATAGATTGTGTTGTAGCCGTCGTAGAGTTCGCGTTTGAAGTCCTTCACTCTCAAGTCAGCAGCAATCGCTGTTTTTTGAATTTCTTCCTCATCCAAAATGTCGCTGGTAGTTGCCTCTAACTGTTTCTGTCGAGCTTCTTCCAGGGCAATGGATTCATCTATCTTTTGCTGCTTCATTGATGCTGCACCTGATGTGAAATAACCCGCGCCAAAGCTCATCGCACCAATTACACCAGATGCAGTACGCAGCAACCCCCAGCCTTGGTGTATACTCACAAACTTGGCATTGTTGGGATGCTGGGAACCCGTTACCACAACAGGCGTACAGGGGTTTGTAGCTTTATTGCAGTAGCTGACGTGTTTGTCGAAGTACCCGAACAAGCTCAACCCGCTACATCCAATACCCACAATCAAAAGAGCGATCGCGCTTTTCACCTCATCCACCTCCTCCCCAATGCGACCAACTTCATCAGCGCTACCGACAAACCGACAATCGCGCCAAGCTGCCACACTCTTGTTAACCCAAAGCCAAAGCCTACACTTAAAGGCGCATTTGCCAATAGCCACGCCGCATCCCAAAATGCAGCAATAGTGGCGACAACCACCACTAACCCGCTAATCCGCCTCATGGATAGTAAATAAGAGGTTGGGTTTTTTGGTTTTACTACAAACAGGAACCCGGCTACTAAAATCACTGCGACGAGCATTACAGGAGCACTGAGAATCCTCGAAACGTGAGCGATGGATAGCCCAACCGCAAACCAGAATCCTTGACCGCAGAAGCTGTTTAAGTTTTTGAGAAACCTCAATTGGTCTGATTCTTCTAAGTCGGGGAGTTGCGGTTGCTGTGAAGGTGGAGCAACAGGAGGATTTTGAGGTTTGGGGATGAGAAATGGTGGTAACTGCATGGCTACTTCCCAGAGAAAAAGTCAAAGGCTTTACCGCCCCATATTTTTAGCCAACCGCTTGCCTTGTTAGCGTTATTGGTAGCACTATTACTAGCGTTATTGGTAGCGTTATTGGTAGCGTTATTGGTAGCAGGACTTAATTGTTTGCTATTCGATGATGACAAACCGTATTTCCCACGAGTACCGTAAGCGAACAAGTCTTTTATCCTATTTCTCTCTTCGCTTTTTGCCTGTTGAGCTGCTTGTCGCTCCGCATAGTTTGTTGCTTCTGTGTCTGGTTTTTGGGATAGCGCTTCTTTTTGGCGGACTAATCTGTTAGCCACAATCTGAAGCGAAATCTGAAGGTCGTATTCCGCTAAATCACCGTAATCGATAACTTCTTGGTCGAGAAGTCTGACGCCAACATCCGAATCTTTGGCCAGTTTTTTAGTATTGGCCTGCCAACCTTTCCATGCCAAGAACACGTCGAGCGTGGCTCGATCGATCTTCTCCATGCCCTTAGCACCAGCTTTGACGCATCGGGCTACAAACTCGTTGTATTTGACAACGCCGTCAATATAGTCGTTGACGTGTTTTTCTAACTTGTCGAGGTTGTCAATGAGAAACTTGATTTCTTCAACTGAATCTACGAATGCTCCCAATTCTTCCTCGGACATCCCCGCAAACGCTGATGGGTCAAAACCGTAGTATCCCTGAAAGGAAGTCAACATTTCAGGCGCGCTATCAAATGCTTTGACTTTGCCGACTAGGGCTGGTGCTATGGCTCCACCGCCTGTATATTTAACAATTGCACTCATCATTTTCTCCTCGATATTTCATAGCCAATCACATATCATCACTTTCTCCTACTTGCGCCAATCTTTCTCGGTAATCGCTGCGATTGCTGCTGCACTCACCAACACCCAAAATATTCGGTTAACTGTTTTTTGGTTGCCTAAATTCATTGTGATGGCAGGTCGAGCAGTCGATACTTTGATGCCACCAATTACCCTGGGTAGCATCAAAGCAGTTGTGATTGAAGCAACAAGAAACAGCACAATTAGTTTGGTGGTATCTCCTAGTTGGGGTAGCGGTAATGGCAGTGGCACTTGTCCGTATTGCGGTGCTGGCGCTGGTGCTTTTGGTACTCGCGGTGTTGCTAGTTTCGACTTGATAAAAGCAAGCGTGTGAAGGATATTGTCAGTGATTTGGCTGCGGTTAATGGGCATGGGTCATTTCCGTCCTACAAAAACTTAAGTTTGGTGTTTGTATCGTTACCACAATCTCTTTAATCTCTCAATAAAACCAGTTCTGTTTGCTTTATCTCGCTCGTCACCCTCCTCATTTTCATCCTCATGTTCATCCTCATAGTGCATGAAGTAATCTTCATTTTCCGGTTCTGGAGGACTGTGCCAATTGCAGTTGGGTCTATCTATCCAGTAGGGATAAACGTAAACTGGTTTGCCATTCACCCGATCTACCAGGTTGATTCCATTGGTGTTGCATTCGGCGTAGAACTCATCTTCTTCGGTAAGAGTCGCTGGAGGCAGCAATCTTTGATAATCCTTGTATGCGTTCATATTTTCCTATCCTGCTGATTCATATCCATCACATTCATAATCTTGCTGATCTGTCTCGAAGCGGTAACAAACTCCGGGATAAGGGCATTCTCTGGGCCCTACACAATCAGGGGGAAAATATTTCTCTTTGGGCTGGCAAAGATTTTTATTTTCGTCTACCGCTTCTAAGTAAACATCGCTCTCAATAATGTTGTACAGCGCATCGCAGCGATTGCTATATAAGTCGAGGTCTTTGATTTGACAGAATGCCAGACATTTGTTGTCGGGAGCGTACACAAATACGTACTGCTCTTCGTGCCACAACAAAACCTCTTTTTTGCAGATGTGGACTAACATCGCTGTACTCCTTAGCTCTATGTTTGCGCCTTGCTCAATCCGGTAACAGAATCTCGTTATCTGTCTTGCTAAAGATGACATTTTTGCCATATTCCACACAGTACGGCTTCAGTAACTGGTACTTTTCATCCCGGTCAGTAAACAGGATGTGTACCAGTTTTTGTTCTTGCCATCCTGAATTACAGTGTTTAACTGTTGCCAAGACTTCTCTGATTTTCAAGCGCATCCTCCTACCAATACTGCTACTTCGCTCACTTGGCTAATTGTAGCCAGCTTAGACTTAACGACCCGCCACAATTTCAATCCAGGACACACTAAATACAACTCAATAAAACCGTAACTTTCCAGCATTAGACAAACCTCATTAGCACGATTGTTTCTTCAGCGTAATTGCGATTGGCAGGCAATATAATGCCAGGTTTTTTAGGTTGCCTCCCCCGTTGCAGGCTCAGGAAAAAAATGAGATTCAGGAGCACCTTTTCCCTTTGAGCCTGCCTTAAAGCTAGGGCTTCCCCCAAATCTCGGTAAGCGTTTACCAGAGTCCTGGTGAAATCCTCCGCTGCGGTACTGGCTTGGTTGGTAAAACAGGCTTTGGGGCGGGTAGATGGGCATCCCTCAAGTCCAAAGGGGCTGCCTTTACGGCATCGCTCAGGACGCCAAAATTACCTCGAATTTGGGATGCGAGCTCGGTCAATCCACCTGTCAGATGGGCGCTGAGAGAAATCTTAAAAGCATCTAGCATTTGGTCGCTAACGGCGACCGCAACATCGGCCATCCCCAAGGATGCTTCGCGAGTCATTCCCTCAATGGCTTGTATCGCTCCGCTTTTCTCTTCTTCAGCATCCCGCTTTTGGTCGCTGGCGATCGCTTCTGAGTCGATGTCATTGCAATATTCACCGCGTCCGTTCCGAGTTCCCACTACTTGTTTGAGTGCCAAAGGCGGTGCAATTCGCTGATTCAGTACCAACTCGAAATAAAGGTCGATTTCTGCGCTGTCATCAGGGTTCAAAAGAGAGTTTTGCCAATCGGGCTGTCCTAAAGCTTTGCGAGCGTTGGTTACGTCAGAAACTTTGTTGAGTCCCCATTTGGTTTTGATGTCGCGGCGGTCAATTGTCGGTTCGGTATTCATGGGTGGGTAATCCTTCTTGTGCTAATCGTTCTCGAACAGTGGCAATGCAGCGGTTGGCTTCAAGAATCCAAGTTTCTAGGGTTAGCAAGCAGTTCAAATGAAATTGAGAAAATGTTCGGCGGTAAGGTTGTCTCTGAAACTCAGGGCATTCTGCTTCTAAAAGGGCGAGTCTGGTTTTGAAAGTAGCTTCCGGCATCGGTTTTCCCCCTTTACCTAGAATTACCCTTACCTCTGCTCTGAAGTAATTGCGATGGTTCCATTGACCGCACCGGCTGTTAAAAACAGCTACGTCTACAGGCTTTTTAGGTGTTGGCATTTTCTGGCATTTGATTGGCTACTTGTTAGCTACATCACCCGAAATTCTGATTCTTTCGTTAGCTGTTTTCGGAGTCGCCCGAAGTAGCTAACGAAGAATCAAAAAAAATTATTTCCTTTCGGGCGTGCTAAATGATTTGGCATCCCAGATACCCCAGACTTCGCGTGCAGAAGATACGGCTCCTTGGAGTGCTTCTGCTGCCGATCGCCCGAACACTATAATCTGGCGGGGTGGATTGTACTTGCGGGTGACGGTAACGCTCCACTTGAATTGATGGCTTTTGAGTGCTTTCATCGCTCGTCCCTCCCGTCACCTGGAGAGGGTGCAGCTTCCGATGAAGCCAACAGGGAACCGGAGAGTAAGCGAATTAGGCGCAGCGCTTCGGGTTCGGAGAGCCAAACGTCCAAGTGTTCCAAGGAATCTTCAAACAAATCCGATAGTTCGCATTGAGAGAGCGCTTGGAGTACCGTCGATGAATAGTGTTGGGCGTAAGTTATCGCTTCAATCAGGGCAAGCTTTTGGATGCGGTTGCAAGTGCTCAGCAGCGATTGCCAACAGGTGTGGAGTTGGCGGCGGGAGAATTGGTCGGCTATTGCTTCTACTAAGGCGATGGCTTCGGATTCACTGGGCAAGAAATCAAAATCTTGCGGCCATTTATCGCCAAAACATTCAACAGTACCGCACTCTTTAATAGAGCGGGTGAGCGTGTCCCTTTGGCGCAGCGAATAAACGGCCGCTTCCATCAAAACCCAAAGAGCGGGTTCTGCCATCGCGTCCACGGATGCCAACAACGAAGGGTACAAAGAAGCGCTCGTCACCTTTGGCGTTACAGCAGCAGCGGACACCTCAACCGTTATCGGTATCGGTATTTGTGTCATGATTGAAAAACCTCATTAATGTGAGTGCCGTACCCCGCCCCAGAAGATTTCCAGTCATAGGGGGCGGGGTTTGGTTTGGTTTTTTTGTCGGCCCACGAACGCCAATCTGCGAAAGTGTTGCGGGCATTGGATTTAAGGCGCTTTTGAGTTAGTGCGCGGGCATTCCCTTGCCAGAGTTTACGGATGACCGTTTTACGCTCTTGGCTGGCTCTGCGTGCGTCTATGAGTGTTAGTATAATCTATAAGTTGCAAAGTAGCAACTTCGCACTACGAATAAGTTGCAACCCAAACCGCGTCGGAGCCTTATGAAACAATGGAGAGAGAAGTTGCGAAGTTTAGTTTTAGCTACCGTGCCAGCAAAAAAAGAAGACCCAGGTTACGCCGCCCTTCGGGGTCACATACCAAAAAGCCTATATAAACGGTTTAAAATGTTTTGCCTTGAACGTGGTGTGGACAACAGCCAAGGTCTAGAAGACTTGATAAATGAGTATTTTGAGTTGAAAGATCAGCAAGAACAGGAGGCTTCTATCCCAAAAACGGCAGAAAGCAATACGTTCAACGCTAGCGGCTGAGGAATTGCCTGTCGGAGTTTCCCCTCTTGGGCTACCAAAAGCAAGCAGGGCAAAGGAAGCAAAGAAGCTAGTTAATGTCTAGCGGATGTCTAGTAATGGAGAAACTTTGGCGCTACCGTCAAAACCAACAAATAAGCTAAAAGCTTTAGCTGACAAAGGTTTTAGGTACGACCCGGCGTTTCAAACTTTTTGGATTCAAAGACCCTCAAACGCTTACTGGGAGAGACTGAAGGCATTTCAAAATTGGAGCTACGAAAACGGTTGGTTTAACAGGTTGCACTAAGAATGCCCTCCATAGGCTATAAGCCTTGCAGCCCGGATGTTTAACAGGTTGCACAACCATCGGTAAGTAGGGTGGAAGACCAATGAAATAGACAACTGTCTAGTTAATGTCAAGCATTGGAGTAAAACTCAGTGACCGAATCATCAGTTAGAGCTGTCCGCGCCCTTGTGCAGATAGGCTCCCTCGCAGTCGATGGGTTCATGTTGCCGAATGGCTCCTATCGAATGAGCCAAACACAGGCGGCCGAATGTGTTGGCTTGAAAGTTCAGAACGTCTCAGATTTTTGCGCTCTAAGGCATTCAAAGCTTTAGCGGGCGACGGTTATACTCCTCAGATTTCTGAGATAGAACCAGCGGGAGAACAACTTAGAGGACAAGCAAGGATTAACGCGCTACCGTTAGCAGGAGAGTAAAACTTAGTGACTCAATCAGCTATAGCCATAAACACCACCATCCAGTTAAGCGACACCTTGTCAATTGACGTGTACATGATGCCAGATGGAGAAATTCGAGCTGAGATAGCCAGCGCGTTAGTGTTATTAGGCCACGCAAAACACTGGTTTAGCAGGTTACGTTCTGGGGCTTCACATAAGCTAAAAGCTCTACAAGACCTAGGTTTTACGGGTGACATTGTTGTCATCCCCAAAGAACCGGGGACTAGAGAGGCAAAAGCAGGTTCAAACTATCAACCTCAAAGACCTCACTGCACTAATAATGGTTGAGGCGGTGCAAGGTAACAAACGAGCGATCGTACTTCAAGAGACATTTGCCCAAAAAGGACTGGACTCTCGGTTCAGGGATGCTTTTGAAGTACAACAGCAGACATCAGATGAAAAGCGAGGGTTCTTTGGTCTGACTTATCGGGAGTCCCTTGAGGCCCTTGCGGAAAACTGGACTGAACTAGAAGACTTGAGGCACAGGAGAATCATGATCCAAACCCAAACAATCCCCCAAACAATCCCAAAAACAGTCACATTTGATGAGTTCGCAGCCTGGTATCCAGAGAACTCTATTCGCCGCTACGAACTACACCACGGAGTTATTGTTGAAATGCCTTTAGGAACCGGCAACCATTCCAACGTTACAGGCTTTATCTGGGGCGAAATCAATTTTGAAATCAGGCGACTGCAATTGCCTTACTCCATCCCCGGTGACTGCCTGCTCAAGCCCATCCGCAACGAAGCTGGCTACCAGCCAGATACCATCGTCCTAAACCAAACTGCATTTGCTTCCGAGCCCCGCTGGGAAAAAGAATCAATCATCACTCCGGGGGTCTTCGGTACGACTGGCTGTAGAGGTCGTCAGCACGAACTGGCGGGACGATTACCATCTCAAATTCGCTGACTATGAAGAGATGGGCATTCCTGAATACTGGATTGTGGACTATCTCGGATTGGGCGGTCGCAAGTTCATCGGCACTCCCAAACAACCCACACTCTCGGTTTGCCAGTTGGTAGATGGAGAGTACCAGGTCACACAGTTTAGGGGGGACGATCTGATTGAGTCGCTAGCTTTCCCAGAATTGAGGTTGACGGCTGAACAGATTTTTCGCGCCGGCGTGCCACCAGCCGAACTGAGCTAGAAAGACTGGGGCGATCGCGAAGAGGTGATGATTTTTGAGAAGAGGTTTAATTCTCAGATTTGGGAATGGTTGGTACAGAGGAGCGTTTACCGCTCAAGCGCGGGGGATGTTGAAAGCAATCAGCTTCTTAACTTTTTCACTATATTCTTACCAAATCTCAGAACTTACTGTAAACAAGTAATGCTTTAACTGCCAAATTCCAGCATTCGCTTGAACTTCCCGCGCGTGCTTTCGTTACTTCATACGATATATTGAGTAGCTGTAAGTTTTTCTTGAGTAGCTTTTAAGAATTCTTACAGAAACTTAGGAAAATTCGATTGCTATGCAGTCTTTTGAGAGAAGCCGATTCGATCGAGCTAGTTCCCTTTCGATCGCGCTGGCAAGGGTTACACGCTATAATCCGAGTAGTTGAAGTTGGGAAAAGTTTTATGTTGCCATCGTCTCAGAAATTGCGATGCTCTTTCGCTCTCTCGCCAGAGTTAATCCAAGCGCTAAACGAGTATTCTGCATCTCTTGAAGTGTCGCGCTCGGTGTTTGTTGAAGAGGCTTTATGGATTTACCTCGGTCATCTCGACCGACACTTAGAATCCGACGCCAAAAAGCAATTTCAACACGAAGAAGCGCTAGCAGCATAAGGCTTCCAGCGCTTCTTTTGTTATCTAAAATAGGCCACACTTTTGTCCATCGAACTTAGCAGGGAGATGACAAAAGTTAACCCCATATCAGATCGGCATCCTAATAAGAGCGCCGACTATTCCCATCATGCCACGCCTCCAAAAAAAAATAAAGCGCCTTTTTGGCATTACTTTGCCGATTGAGACTGTCTGTAGCGGTTCGATTGCACCTTCCCAGAATTCTGACACTACCCATAGAGTTAAAAAGTCTTCAAACAAGGGCTGTAACTCAATTTTACCCGACTTTTGCAAGTTTAGTCAATGCTTGACCAAGTTTAGTAAAGTTTTTGCACCTACCTTTGAAGCGATCGGGGGTGCAGCGTAATGGTTGCGAACTTCATCGGCTCAACTCAAAAACTCCTCAACAGCAGCAAGTCCAATCCTTGCCCGGTCTGTGGACGGACTAAAGACGGAGACTGCCGCATTAGCCACGACGGAAAGATGGTTTTGTGCCATCAAAACTTTGACCACATCAAGAGCAATCAGCCTGACGAGTGGCACTTTGACGGGTCAAGCTCTGACAATCGCTGTGGCATCTATATTTTCAAAGACAAAACTGCATCAGAAACCAATAAAAGTTACAGAAGGCAAGTTAGCGGTCGCCGTCCCACCAAGCGCATCAGCAAGCCAAAACCCGTCTCAATTCCCGCAGGATTGAAGCTGCTGCGACTGACAACACCGGTTTTGGACTGTCCGCAACCTCAGTCAATTTCTAATGAGTTGTGGCGGATAGTTCAAAGTAAGGTATCCGTCCCCCGCGAAATTGTTAACGAAACTGCCTATTCCTACGGCAATGGTAAAAAGGCATATCGGATTGAGTGGCCTGACGAAAATAACCCTAAAGGACACGACAAAACCTATCGGCAGAGCCACATCGATAGCGACGGCAAGGAACATTGGACTAAGGGCGATGCAGCTTGGTCGGCGTATCGAATTGACGAAGTGACAGAAACTCTGGAGGATTTGGGCGTTAACGAAGCTGTCGCAGTTTTGGAACTAGAAGGGGAGCCGAATGTTGAACTTGCCCGATTGCACGGCATCGTAGGCTTGACATTTCAGGGGAGCAACTGGACTGAAGCTCAGGTAGTGGCGGTAGTTGAAGCGCTACGGGCAACAGGCAAAAATGTCACGCTTGTCGTATTGAGAGACAACGATGTCCCGGGGATTAAAAAAGCAGAGTTAATTAAATCCGTGTGCGATCACCTGCAATTCCCCTGCATTGTAATTGACCCAGTTGCCATATACCCTGATATCCCAGATAAAGGGGATATTAAGGAAATTTTGGACAATATGGACGCAGACGAACTCATTCGGCGATTAGAAGAGGAAATTCACAGACAAGCGGCCGAGTCAGCGCGGGCGATCGAGCTAGACCACCTTGAGGATGATGACACCCCGGACATCAAAAAGATTTCACTCAAAGAAGCTGCGGCCCTGGCGCAAGAAATCCTCAAAGCCAACAGCACCGAATTAGCAGCCAATCTAGAGTTAGAAGAGTTGCGAGCAATCATAGGTATGAATTCTTATGATTGGGAACACAAAATCATCCGCCCTATCAAAAAAGATTTAGATTTGCAACGATACAAATCTGAATTGCTCTATATCATGGCGATTGCCGATCCTGTAGAACGGGACTGGAGAATAGCTCAGATTGCGCCTAAATACCAACTTCAACGGGCGGTGATCGAGCGGAATATAGTGCAGATGAAAGAACGCACTACCACACCAGAGTCCCGGCTATGGAGCTTAAGTGAGGTTTTTAACCTTCAGTCCGAAGGTTTGCAATGGGTTATCCCCGAGCTTCTGCCATGTGGGGAAACGGTGATTTTGAGCGCTTGTCCAAAAGCAGGGAAATCCTTGCTAGCAGTAGACCTTGCTTTTTGCACGGCTACTGGCGAAGAAAAATTCTTGGGACAAAATATCAAGGTGGGCAAAGTCCTGTTGGTGTCAGTCGATGAGTCGCTAAATAGCACACGGTCAAAGCTGCTAAAGCGGGGATTCCGACAGCAGGATAACGACAACATAAAAGTCTTGCCCCAATGGGATATCACCCAAACAGCAAAACTTGAGACTTTCTTGGAAGATTACCGCCCGGATGTAGTTATTATTGACAGCCTCAAGCGTATTTGCAAAGGTAGTGCCGTATCGGAAAATTCTGCTGAGTTTTCCGATAATATCTACGCCCTCAAAGAACTTTTTACTCGTTACGGTGCCGCTGGCGTTCTAATCCATCACAGTAACAAAAATGCCGATGCGCTAGGCGTTGACAGGTTGCGCGGTTCTAGTGCGATTGCTGGTAGCGTTTGGGGTGTTTGGCAAGTTGACCACATTCCAAAGAAAGACCCTAACAACTCAAAAAAACTGATCATCGACCCCAAAGACCCAAAGCGTATTTTCTCGTGCTTCCCAAGAGATGCAGAAGGTCAAACACTGGACATTGAGCTAAATCTCGAAAATAATTCTTGGATCTGTCACGGACTAGCAGGAGAGGAAGCCTCCGCAGCACAGCAAAGAGAGACGATCCGAGAACGAATCTTGCGAACCCTCGAAAAACATAACAAACCGTTACCTGGCCCAGAAATTATTGAGCTAACAGAACTAACGGAAAAGCGTGCTTCGGTTTACTCCGAACTTAACCGAATGGTTGGCAAAAAAGTTATTAGTGCGACACCAGCACCGCATAACAAACGATATACCCTATATTCTTTGCCCAATTGTCAGGTTGAATTTTCGAGTGTAAAAGCTCCTCCCCCCCCTCCCCCCCCTATCTCACTACCAATTGCTATCTATGAGTCTGAAAACCATATAGAGCAAGGTTTTCAGATAGATAGCAAGATAGATAGCAGATACATAGCAATAGATAGCACTGTGACAGTTGAATCTGAGATGCTATCTACTGCAAATGATTGTGAGGACAGGATTTCAGAGATAGATAGCTTCTTACCACTGTCACAAGGGAGGGGGGAGGTAAAATGCGTTTCCGTCTGTAACGAGCCTCAACCATCTGAGCAAGTTCTGATCGCCCCTCTAGAATCCAAACCAACAGAGCCAACCGAACCAACAGAGCCGCCGATCGCCCCGATGGTGAATTGGAATGTCGGCGAGCGAGTAAAGGTTTCGGTTCAGTATCCAACTCAAGAATATATAGACGAGCAGGCCACCGTAGTTAAGGTGTGGAGCGAGGGGCTGTGCCGGATTGAGCTTGACCGCGAGATTTCAGTCCTTGAAGGTAAACCTACCAAACAATTCAACCTTAACGGGCGTTACTTAGTTTCAGATTTGAAAGTCGAACCAACAGAACCAATAGCACAGCCAGTCCCGCCGATCGCGCCTACCGAACCGGAAGCCGAGCTGAACGAAGACGAGCTCAATCTGGTGGAGATGATTCGGATAGCAACAGCAGAACCTGATGCTGAAATTGCACGGCAAACGGTCGCCGACATTGTGCCAGTCCTTAGAAAAGTTTGTGGCAGCGGAGCTGCAAACCGTGAAAAAGTTTGGGTCGCTTTGACCAAATCGGAGCGAGCGATATTCTCCGAACTGACGGTGAAGCCGATTGTACTTTCCGACAACTCACAGGAACCAGAACCCCCACAGCCCGCGCCAGATCCAGAAATTATCGCCCCCGCCGATGCCGAAAAGTTGCGAGAAATTGCATCAATTTGGTGGGATGAATTTTATTCGGGTCAGCTTCAAAATTTGATAAGTCAGATGTTTGGCTGGAAAGCACCGGGGACTAAATACAGCCGAGAGGTGATCGGGCGATGGCTTGAGGGTGAGGATTCTGTTGTGGGCGTGAGGCTTGATGAATTGTGGCGCATGAAGCACGGGGAGGGCTTGATAGATTCTCCTGACTGCGGTTTTTAGTTAGTGCTGACCATACCCCTCACCGATTCACCCAAAATACTTGAGTTACTCCCATGAAAACTTTTTCGGAATTCCACCGGACTTATTTTTTCGCCAGCCGCACCATCGATCGAACTCGCCACCAAAAAAGTAGCTAATTTTTGTGTGCCCTCAAGTCAGGCATTTGCAGTATAAAGTCAGGCATTTGCAGTATAAAATCAGGCGGAAAGCAGGTATTTGCAGGGGCTGCACTTTACCTGTATTTACCGGAAAATATCCTGCTTTCCGTCTGACTTTTTCGGTCAAATTACTGCTTTTTTGTGCTGTTCGTGCCTTTGCTTGTTGAGGCTGGTTATGGCTGTTTAGTTTTGCTAGCAAGCAATATTTTTGTGATCACAAACCATGACTACTGCGTGCAGAGAAAAATAATCCACCCCCATCAATATTGAGCATAGTGCTTACCCGACTTTCAAACTCGCTCGGACAACAACTGTTTAGCCGATTGCAAAGCGCGAGTCCGACAACAGCAATTTATGCGACTGTCAAGGCTGACATAACGGCTGCTACGCTGCCAAATTTTTCGCACTTGCTCAAATTGATTTTTTATTCAATTTAGATAACGGCTACTGTGTTGCCAAATTTTTCGCACTTGCTTAAATTGATTTTTAATTCAACTTAGGTATCGTAACTTGACTATTAAATCAATTCGGATTTTGTTAAAAACGGTAAAAAATTAGCTAATTGTTGCGTCAGCTAAAGTCAGGGATTTGCAGTATAAAGTCAGGCGTTTGCAGTATAAAGTCAGGCAAGTGCAGTATAAAGTCCAATGGCACTGAAAAAGGCTTAATCACGCCCTCCGTTTAGCTTTCAAGACAGAGCGAGGTTCCTGCATTCGAGGATACGGTTTCGGCCTGCGTTTCAAAACTCTAGGTTCAGAACGCTCAGGTCGAATCGTGAGTAAATTAGTTGCCACCTGTTCCAAAAGTAATTGACGCCATTGTCGCTGTTGGCGTTTTCCTGTAGTTGCCAACAGCGTCAATAACAGATTAAACTGCTGCCTAGTTGATTGGAATGAGAGTTGAAAAACTGTATTTTTTGACGAAGATACAGCCTGCCACATAATGGTACGTAGTAAAGTGTAGGCTAATAAGTGTGTCCAGATTTCTTTTCTCACCATCACCGGAGTTTTAGCTGTTAACATCTCCATTTTTAACGTGGTTTTGAGATAGCGTAAATTGACTTCGGCTGCCGACCAACGTAATCCATATAAAGAAGTCAATTTTTCAACAGTGTACCGCTTGGCATCTACCAATGTTGTCACTACAATGATACGCTCATCTCTGAAGCCGCGGCGTTTAATTCGTAAGCATACTTCCCGGACGATGAAACTAGACGGCAATGCCTCGAATTCCTCAAGAGTCATGTGGTTGGGACACTGTTGTGGCTTATTCCACACGACTTTGTGGTCGCCAATTCCCAACTTTTTTCCCCGTCTAAAGTCAGTTTTACGGAGATGATTTTTACGGAAAACAGCATCTGCTCCTTGCTGTTTCACTAAAACTAAATCAACATAATTACCATAAGCTCGATCTGCCAATATCACATCGTCGGGGACTAAATTTGCATAAATCAAACGGCTCATCACAATCTCACTGCTCCCTTTCGGAAGCTATGCCAGCGGATACCACAGCCCCTGTTAGTAATGAAAAGAGTACCACTATTTTAGCGATGGTTCATCCACACCCAGCTTTTTGATTACTGTGTTGCGGATACTCGGCTTGATTAGCAGCAGTATCATTCATCAACACTGTTGTCCCATCTAGTACCCGCACCCGTCGTCCACACCATTGTTGTTAAGCGAGGAACTTCCTTTTCTAGGGCTTCTGCGACTATTGGTACTAACTGTTGAACGAGTTTTTCTGGTAGTCGCGAACTCGCTTTACTATATGCCCCGGTATCAGAAGAAGGAGACTTGACTCCTGCCGCACTCAACCACGTACTCATCGGCTTCACGGCTTGACTCAAACTTTTGTCGGGATCTAGTACCTGGGATATCATCGCCCACAAGGTGACTATCGGTGTGTAGATGCTTTGGTAGTAGGTGATCTTCTCATTCGCTAGAAGCGAATGGACTAACTCTTCTGGCAGCAGCTTCTCCCAAGGTGAGGCAACGCTCTGCAAAAATTGTTGTTTGAGAATGCACGCACGATTTGGCATTGCCGGGAGAGAGATATTTTGGTTTGTAAGGCAATTATCTATGTATATCTTGCCTTACAGATTTTTTTTTGCTCACTTTTTCAGTGCCATTGGTATAAAGTCAGGTATTTGCAGGGGGTGCACTTTACCTGCATTTACCTGAAAATATCCTGCAAACGCCTGACTTTTTCTGTCAAATTACTGCTTTTTTGTGTCGAGCGTGCATTTGCCTGTTGAGGCAAGTTATGGCTGTTCTCTGTCAGTAGCAAGCAATGTTTTTGTGATCACAAACCATGACTAATGTGTGCAGAGAAAAAATAATACACCCTCATGAATATTGAGCGTACTGCTTACCCGCAGTTTAAACCTTATTGATATGGAATAAGGAACGACTCGCGAGTCGCTACTGAAGCGTCCATGCCTCAATAAGAGCAGTAAGGTATGGGACAGGGACTACGAATTATGTTTTTGTTGGAATATATCAGCGATCGCTCTTTACGCCTAGAGATTGCTGCCTGTATTAATAAGGTGATGAATTATAACCGCCATTAATAGGTGGAAGTCGAGCGACTACTGTAAACCGAGTCAGGCGGTAAATTTTTATCCGACTTTCAAACTCGCTCGGACAACAACTGTTTAGCCGATTGCAAAGCGCGAGTCCGACAACAGCAATTTATGCGACTGTCAAGGCTGACATAACGGCTGCTGTGTTGCCAATTTTCTCATACTCCTTATTTGATTTTTTATTCAATTGCGATGCCACAACTTGACTATTAAGTCAATCCACTTGTTGTTAAAAACGCTAAAAAATTAGCTAATTGTTGCGTCAGCTAAAGTCAGGCAAGTGCAGTATAAAGTCAGGCAAGTGCAGTATAAAGTCAGGCGGAAAGCAGGTATTTGCAGGGGGTGCACTTTACCTGTATTTACCTGAAAATATCCTGCAAATACCTGAATTTTTCGGTCAAATTACTGCTTTTTTGTGCTGTTCGTGCCTTTGCTTGTTGAGGTCGGTTTTGGCTGTTCTCTCTCGGTAGCAAGCAATGGTTTTGCGATCGCAAACCCTGAGTAATTCGTGCAGAAAGAAAAACAATGCACCCTCATGAATGCGGTAATCCTAAGTGCAAGGCGATCGCGTCGATGCTCGCTGTCGGACGAACGATAATCACAGCGAGCATCGACTTGATAGGGTCAATGGTGAGCCAGTGGTAGCGACAATCCGGCAGATTCGGATATTCGAGTAAGGGCAGCGGAGTCGAGTCGCGAGTTGTAGTTTTTAAAGTCAAAATAATTCAAATCACCACAAAGGTTTGGCTTTGAATCGTGAGCCGTGCAGCTATCGCCACAACTACCTAAAAACTAGGGCTGGGGTGTCAAGGGGCTTAATTTTACCCGCTCTTCAACTGTGCCTCCCAATCAATACCACTGATGCGATGTTAGCCAAGTGTGTCACAAGACTTAATTTTTACCCGCTCTTCAACTGTGCCGATTGCTCATACTATTGTGGCGACTTTTCTGGCAACACTGGCATCAATTGCCCCGTCACACCTGGGTAGCATGGGTGGCGATCGCTTCCCTGAGTTCTCAAGTTAACCAATCATGCTGGTTCAACGTTATGTAATGCCGCGTGAAAACTCATATCGCTAGGGCCTGGGTGCTTAGAGGGGCTCAGGCGAGCGCACTCTCTCTGAAATCAAGTACAACCGTGCGGTAGCACTGCCTTCAATAAAGCCAAACAAACTGAACTGCAACTCAAAAAGAGAAAAACGCTACCGCCATTGTTCCGATACATTAATATGCAATAGCTGAATGGCTAATAACGAGGCCGCTATTTTTTAGGCAACCTTAACAGCTTTCAATTAGTTCGGCTTGCTCATTATTGAAAGTACAGCTTGCTATAAATGCTACAGTTAGTAGCTTGCCTCTGCTACAATCACTTAAATTGGGGAGTGCAGAGTTTGCTGTTAAATTATTAAATTGATATTAAGTGTACCGTCACGGTAAAAAACCTCAAAATTAACTTTTTGAGACTGGCTTTTCATGAGTTTTTTTGCATAAATTTGAGTTTTTGTGAGTTTTCATGAGTAAAACTATGCAAGCTCAGCTTGAACTATTAGCTGAAGTCGAAGCAGTATTTGCAGCAAAAAACTCACAAAAACTCACAAAAACTCAAATTTATGCAAGCTCGGAAACTAAGGAAAAAAGCAGAGATGAGCGATAGCAAGCAATGTTTTTGTGATCACAAACCAGACTTTTACGTGCAGGAAGAGAAATAATGCACCCTCCTTTTACGGAAGCCTAACCGTAAGGTCGGGTTTAATACTTTCTTTAGCTTTAATGACAACTGTAACTATTTGTACTACGATTTAAGCTGAATATTATATAGCTCTAAGAAATTAGAGGGAGAAAATGCTTCAAAAGCAATTCAACAAGCTCATCACTTATTCAAGTGCGATCGCACCTAAATCCACTATTCTCTCCAAATAAAGAAAATTATAGTCAGTCTCTACTTTGATAAACTGTCTAAACAGCCCTCTCCAATTGGGGGGGATAAAATCACCTGAATAGCGCTTGTCGATTACAGTTGTTAACTTGTATCTTGGTAAGAGGTTTTTACTGATTAAAAACTATGAAGACTTTACCGGAAGCCAAACCTAGAGAGCTGCTATCAAACCATATTCACATTCGCCTCACTGACTCTGACTACAATCAAATTAAAGCCAGAGCAGAGCAAGTCAATTTGAGCATGAGCGACTTCATACGCCGTGCAGCTTTGAGGAGAACCATGCCACGCCCTCTAGCTGCATTTGACTTGAAAGCCTATCAAGTTTTGTGCAAGATTGATGCCCAATTGAGAATTGCAGGAAACAACCTCAATCAGATTGCTAAAGCTTGCAATAGTGCTGTGGTATTGGGAGAACCCGTTATTGTCAATAGAGGACTCTTAGAAAGCGTACAGCACCTCATTCAACAAAACCAAACTGCTATTAAAACAATAGTTGCAAACCTTACCAATTCTACAGTTCGCTAATTTTTAACAAGCCTGAGCAATCGATGCAATAAACCTACTGCAAAACGGTTATGATTGGCAAACAAATCAAAGGTACAGGCTGGAGGGGCTGTCTGAACTATGTACTCGGCAAAAAAGGTGCTTACTTAATTGGCGGTACTATGTGCGGACAAACTCCTGAAGAACTCGCTGCTGAATTTGCGATCGCCCGACAACTAAGACCTAACCTGAAAGTAGCAGTTTTTCACGCCACTTTATCAGTCGCAAGCACCCAGAAACTAGAAGATTCTGTTGAAAATGACCAGCGCTGGCTGGCAATCGCAGCCGACTACATGAAAGCGATGGAATTTGACAACAACCAGTACGCAGTTGTCAAGCACAGCGATACAGAACACGACCACATTCACATCGTCGCCAGTCGCATTCGCCTAGATGGAGGTGTTGTTGACGATAGCTGGGATTACTACAAAAGCCAAGAAACTATTCGCCAACTCGAACGGAACTACAACCTGGAAACTGTTACACCCAGTTGGGAAACAGACAAGCGAGCTCAGACTACAGGAGAACGCAGGCAATTAAAAAGCAAGGGAAACAAGAGCGTCAGGGTGCAATTGCAAGACCTAATTGATGAAGTCACCCAAGACAACCCAAGTATGCCAGAATTCGTTGAGCGGTTGCAGCAACAAGCCGTAGAGGTGCAAGTCGGATTGACTCGAACTCGAACTGGCTTCAGTAAAGGCATTTCTTACAATTTAGATGGAGTCGCTTTAAGCGGCACTCAGTTGGGTAAAGCCTACACTTTTTGTGGATTGCAAAAGCATCGAGGCGTTAGCTATGACAAAGGGCGAGATAACGCCCTAATTGATGCTTTAATGCAACCACAACATATCTTAGCGAACGCCCCTGGCGAGGCAGAGGAAAATGAGTTAGAGTCGTCACAATCCGAGCTAGCAGCAACCGCACCTGCAACTCCTGCAACACCAAATGAGTTAGAGTTACAACTGTCAATCCTGCCTGAACCTGATGAAACTCAGTGGCCAAAAGTGCGCTCGCATCTCGCAGTCGAGTACAGTTTACCTTTAGAATTGCTTGAAAAATTGCACTCTCATTCTTGGTTGTATGCCGGCTCAGAAAAGGCTGTATTTACGGCACGGACGCTTGAGGGGGAAGCCCGGTTTGCTTTTGTTCTCGATGAAAGAGGTAACTTTACTACAACCCATCCCCTGTCATCTGAAGCTGCTTTCTGGGTAGCCACTACCGGAGAAATTGAGCGAGCTGTGATTGCCTGTAACCCAATCGAAGCCCTTTCAATTTTGCTTATTGAACAGGAAAATAACCAGGATAACTCTACAACACCACCACCCACAATTTACCTAGGAATTGAACGAGCTTCACAACTGCCTATAGAATTCTTACAAGAACTCGATAGCGTTATTATAGCGATGGCAGAAGATTATATGCTCGCTCGAAATGCAAGCGAGCTGCTACCGAATGCAGAACTTGTTAATCCACAGTCAAATTGGAATGACATTTGGATACAATTAATTGAGCAAGAACAGCAAACTCACAAACAAAATAACCAACAGTATAAACAGCGCATCCAAGATATCGAACTGGATTAGCTTTTACAGCTTAAAAAATTGATACGACTTACGCAACTGAGGAATTTTTAGACTATCTGTGGCGTAAGGTGCACCCGGAGCGATCGCCCTTAAGAGTTCGTCATCTGTGGAACAAAACCACTCACTCCTGTGCAGTTTTACCTAAGTTCTTTACCAGTAGATGCTAAAGCGGAATGGTCGTGCTATTCGTCAACATTGGGGCATTGAAAACCAAGTGCATTGGACGTTAGATGTTACTTTTAATGAAGACCAGTGCCGCATTCGGTCGTTCAACAGTCCTCAAAATTTGGCTTTTCTAAGACGAATGGCACTTAATGCCATCAATCAAGAAACGCCTCTCCGACGTAGTTTGCGACAAAAAAAGAACCGAGCCGCGATGAATGATGACTATATGATGCAGATTCAAAGAGTGCTTGTGTCAAGCCTGATTGAGATGCTCTTACCCTAGACTCACTTGCTCACGCTTGTGCTCTGTTGAAATCTAAACTGCCAATATCCAACTTTCGACTCCTGGCTATCTTTGTGACTGATAAAGCTATGGTCGATGTTGGATTTGCTGGCATCAACCCGACCTACGAGCAAAAGCGATCGGCTCTCATGGCGAGTTCAGTCCAAGCTCGATGCTCGCTGTCGGACGAACGATCGTCCAACAGCGAGCATCAACATCTTTACTGGCTGCGAGATTAAAAACAGGAGGGCAAGGCGCGATCGCGTTGGGCGTTACCAGCCAATACCCAACTGCACCAACGGGCTTGCGTCGTGCCCGGCGATGCTCCATCGTAACCAAGGCTTTCCTGTACACCAACTGGCTCGCTCTTGGCTTCAATATCGACTCAAAGAGCGAGCGTACAGCGGGCGTCAAAATCCAAACAGCGAGCAAGTCAAACTTTCTCCTCTTAGCTGCCCAGAGTGAGCGTGAGCTAACTCCAAATTGCAGCTATTCTCATAGCAGTCTTGCAAAAACCATAAAAACCATAAATTGATCATTTTTACCCCCTTCTTACGTCTATTTGACATGGCTTGCTATGCGACTACCGTACTTATTACGAGGATTTAGCAGGATTCAAGAGGTGTCGGAGTACAGAAAATCACGCCAAAAGCAACAATTCTTTACAAAAACTCATAAGCATTTATACTTAAAATGAGGCTAAAAGTACGAAATAGGAGGTGTAATGAGTAAAAAATGTGCTGTTTTTTCCTCTTTTTTCCTCCCAATTTTTAGCTAATTTTTTTGGCTCAGTTATATCGATTTTCCTGCATTAGTTTGGTCAAAGTGCACTCGGATTGATAGAGTCAATGGGGAGCTTGCGTCAAAGCGGCTTGCAGGTTTATTCGGACATTCGATTGACATCCTCCCACCACTGATTCGGAATACTGAGTCCATGCTGCATCACCGATCGATTTGCAAGAGTGTCTATTCTTGACCATATTACGAACCATCAAGTCCTCATACGCCACCAAATCGGTTAGGGTCGAGGGGAGTATTACTACTCCACCCCTCCCATCCGAAACCGTGCTTGCGACTGTCGGGCAAGAGAGCATACGTCACCGTATCTCCTCCCCTCAGAACCGTACTTGCTACTCGTCGCATCATACGGCCGGGGCCTTTGCCTTCACAGAACGTTTACCACTATGTACCGTCTTATGGCAAATTTTATGTAGGTGTTGAAGATTGTCGATTTCATCTGTTCCACTTTTTACCAGAGGTACTATGTGGTGTGTTTCTAGAGCTTCTCCATTGTGTAGATTTTCCCCACAGATTGGACACAACCAGTTCTGGTTTTGGGCTATTTTGTAATATTTAGACCCAGGCTCCCAAATGGTTTTACCCACAGAAGAGCGATTTACTTCGTAATGCGACGATAAAACTTTGTAATTAGCAAACCCATCAACCTGACAAGCACGATGGACCGACCATAACAGGTGGAGACAGATCACCCCCATGTCTGGCAAGAAAATCTGCGATAATCAAAACCTTGAGGTTAATATAGACTCTAATAACCTTAGCAACAGCTCCTACGCGGAGCCAAAGCAATCGCAACGGTCACATAAGTCATCTACAGAACCCCGGCTATGCCAAAGAAAATTCTACGAAGAATGCCCCAGTAGTGCAATCACAGATACGATCTATACGGCTGGAGTCACTGGTATGGATTTCTGGGAAATAAGCGAAACCAGTTTGAATGGCGGCAAAGATTTTTCCAAAGGTCGAGTTGAACTGCAAATCCGAGATCGCTTTGACCTAACAGACTTTGCTGAAATTGCCTATCAAGCCAAGGAAGTCATTGCCCAGAAATTCGGAGAAGAAATCCTCAAACTGCACTACGCACTGGCAATAATTGCCTTCCGCAAACCCGAAGCTTGGAGAGAAGAAATTACAGTATCAGCCTCTAAACTTCTAGATGACTTTGGTGAAGCTCAGAAAAGAAATCACTACATCCGCAAAGCCAACAGAAGTCAAGACAGCAAGCCTACCCAATACCTTTCCAAAACAGAAAAACTTCAGCAGATCAGCCATCAAGCGCAACTGCTCAGACGGATAGAAGTTTGTGTAAGAGAATGGCGATACAAGGAAAAAAACATCTTGTCAGTAAGAATGTCGCATCTGTGGGACATCTTTGAGATTCACGAGATTGTCCAGCCATCTTTGGACGGTAAAGACACCTTTATTGACGTTGAAATCACCTTCCGCCCTGGCTTATGGTTTAACAAGTTTGCTAATCACGCTTATTTGCGGGAATTTGGTTACATCACCAGCGAAGCATTAAAACTAGACCCCTACCGGGAAAAACTGGCGCTCAGGCTAGCTTACTTTACCGTATTTGCCCTGCAACAGCACAAAAGCGGTCGGTATCAAATAGAGACACTACTGACGCGCATCGGGTATGGCAAGGAGATAGTGGCAGCCAAGACAGACCGAGTTGCAGCCTTACACCTCAAACGCAGCTTTGATCGAGGACTGAAAACACTGGGGAACTTTGAATCCCCATACCGTTTTGACTACGATCCTGATGTTCCAGACTGGGTGCATCCAGATCGCAAAGTCAAAAAGCCCAATCACTGGTTTGAAACCTGGCTGCAACTTAACGGGACTTTACGCCAGCCAGAAGCGCTGCCTAAACGCCTGAAACCAGAACCAGAACAACCGCAACAGGCAAAAAAAACTCGTTGCAAGCGGAAGTCAGCTCAACCAACACCCAATTTGGCCGAACCTATAGCTTTTGGTCAACAGGTAAGGGAAGCTCGGAAAGCTATGGGAGAAAGCTTAAGAGTGATGGCAAAGAGGGTAGAGATTTCACCATCCCAACTATCCCAGATAGAAAACGGGTGCTATCCGCGTACCCTCAAACCTAGCTTGAAGACCAAGATATTGGAGCATCTGGGCTTAACTGACGAGTAACTAGCCACTCACAAAAATCTCGCATCTCACAAAACCTCCTCGAAATACAGGGGGTTTTGTTTTCATGCCCTACCTCAGACCAACCCCAGACTGTTCACGAACTTGTAAACAGCAAAAATTTTGCCAAAATTGGCTTCAAATCAATATATGATAAGGCTTACAGCGCGTAAACATTTCGTGTTCATTCGGGATCGTTTCGTGTTCATTCGGGATCGTTTCGTGTTCATTCGGGATCGTTTAAATTTTAAAAGCCTTACCCCGTATGGCTTTCATCCTCGAAAATTGTCCTGATTAGTTTGAGTAGTTTGAGAGAGCATCACGAACCACAGCAGCCGAGTCTGACAGGCTAAGGATTGGTCTAAATCCTGCAAAACGCAAAACGTGACACGAGAAAATTGTCAGAGGCGCTGGAACGCTCGCCGTCAAACCAAGCGCACGGGAAGTGTCCATAGCTTCACTGAAATCAAAGAAGCACCCCTGTGCAGACGAAAAGCCCACTCAACTCCACCTAGCCGACAAAGGCTCACACCCCTACCTTCCACCAACACCGGGGGTGTCCAATGACATCACCCATCTCCCCCCTGTCCGAATGGCTGGCTTCAGGCGTAGACCCCGACCTCTTCGCCCTCAACGTCCAAACCCTCTCAGGCGACACCCCCTACCCGTACCTCCTGTACGAAATCAACGCCGCCTCCGGCAGAGTCCACCCCGACGCACAATGGCGGTGGGCCAGAAAACACTACAGCCACATCGAAGCTGGCGGCTGGTGGTGCTCAGGCCTTGACCCCCTCAACAACTGGCAACCCATGTATTGGGGCTGCTTCAAACCCCACCACCCCCGAAACGCCTTTGACCCCAAAGGCAAAATCAAACCCGTCAAATACGAACACCCCCCCAAAACCCCCACCAGAGCCTTCTTCCTGCAAGTTCCAGACCACATCTGGGCAAAAGTCGCAGAACGCTACGGTGTCCCCATCGACAGCTCAGACAGACAACTTGGCTTCTGGCAATGGGTATGGGACAACAACATCCCCGTCATCATCGTCGAAGGCGCAAAAAAAGCCGGATGCCTACTCACACTGGGCTACGCCGCCATCGCCCTCCCCGGTGTCACTGGCGGTGTCAGAACCAAAACCCCGCAAGGCGAAAAATGCGACCCCTACCTCATCCCCGAACTGCAACACTTCGCCACAGAGGAACGTGAAATCTACATCTGCTTCGACTGCGACAGCAAACGCCAAACCATCCAGAACGTCAACCGGGAAATTGGCAAACTCGGTCGCCTGTTCACAGCCGCTAATTGCCCCGTCAAAGTCATCAACCTGCCAGGGCCAGAAAAAGGCGTTGACGATTTCGTGGTATCGAAGGGCTCAGATGCCTTCAGCGCCCTCAAAAATGAAGCGCAAGGCTTCCAATTCTGGCTTGATAGGGAATCATGGCTTTTAACCTATCCCGCCTCTTTAAAGCTAAATTCTCGCTATCTGGGAAAACTCCCCTATCCAGAGTCCGGGTTAGCCTGCATCAAAGCCCCCAAAGGCACCGGCAAAACCCAAGCCCTCACCAACTTAGTCTCACAATCCCTTTCCACAGGCGATCGCCGCGTGCTGATAATTACCCATAGGATTCAACTGGGCAGGGCTATCTGTGCCAGCTTAGGAATCAACTACATCGACGAAACCAGAGACTCAGCCGAGGGTAAACTGTTCGGATACGGCTTGTGCATAGACAGCCTCCACCCCCTCTCTCAAGCAAAATTCAATCCTGAAGATTGGTTCGGCGCGATCGTCATCATCGACGAGTGCGAACAAGTCATCTGGCACGCCTTAAACAGTTCAACTTGCCGCGAAAACCGAGTCACCATCTTGCAAACTCTGCAAGAACTCATCCACAACGTCTTGACAAGTGGCGGCTTAGTTGTTGCCCAAGATGCCGACTTATCCGATTACAGCATCGACTACTTAATAGCCATAGCAGGTATCCCTATTTCCCCTTGGGTTGTTGTTAACGAGTGGAAACCAAAACGAGGGAGAGATGTGACGTTTTTTGCCACTTCTAACCCGGCTCCGCTGTATGTGCAAATGGAGCAAATTCTGTCTCAAGAAGTCACTTGTTGTGACATTGAAAGCCGTGCCGAATGCTCTCCTATAACCTGTACTAAATATGGCTCTAAAAGCCCTACTGAATATTGTCAGAAAACCTCAGATCAATATCCTGTAAAATGCGCTAAATATGACTCTAAATGCTTTGCTAAATATGTTTCGGAAAATCCTAGTGAATATGACTGTAAAAACCCTGCTAAATGTGATTGTGAAACAACCGCAAAATGTAGCGCAATAAACTTTTCTGAATGTCACTCAAAAAAACCTACTGAATCTCACCCTATAGAGCGATATCGACCGCGCATTATGGTTGTAGAAGACTCACAAAAAGTTACAGGAAATTGGTCTTGTCGCAACCTCGAAACGCAACTGCAAAAACGCTTTCCTCATCAGCTAATTCTCAGGATTGATAGCGAATCAGTATCAGACCCAAATCATCCCGCTTACGGTTGCATTGACCAACTAAATACACTCATACAAAACTATGATATCATCATCGCCAGTCCCACAATTGGCACAGGAGTTAGCATTGACCTTCGCCATCATTTTACAGCCGTTTTCGGCATTTTTAAAGGAGCAATTGCTGTCAATGACGCTTTGCAAGCACTAGCGCGAGTTCGAGATGAAACTGTGCCTTGGTTTGTCTGGACTGCGCCCTTTGGTGTGGGTAAAATTGGCAATGGCAGTTCGAGTTACCAAGCAATTCTCAAATCTCAAAAAAAAGTCATCACAACCAATCTCAAATTGTTGCAAGGCGTGGATTTTGACATTGATGAAGCTTACGACCCAATTCACTTGCGGACTTGGGCTAAAATGGGGGCGAGAATTAATGCTGGGATGTGGAACTACAGGGAGGCAATTTGGGAAGCTTTAAAAGCTGAAGGGCATTCTGTTTCGCTATGTCGAGAGAATCAATTACAACAAGAACTCAAAGTTTTGCGGTTACGACAGCTTGCAGCAAACAATGCTCAAAATTGGGATTTATTGGAAGAACTAGAGTCGCAAGACCGCAAATTAAAGTCGGAGTTAGATAGCCGGGAAACGGTAGCAGCTTGCATCCGTGCAGAAGCGACATCTATCAAGGAAGAGAATAAATTGTTAGAAGCGCAGGCTGTTAATAATGCTTCTGACATTACTCTTTCTAAATACTTAGAATTGAAGGACAAACGGGCTAAGACTCGTGATGAACTAAACCAGCAGCGCAAGTATCAATTACAAGAGACTTATGGAGTGCCCATCACGCCTGAACTTAAGTTGAAGGATGATGCTGGCTGGCTGCCTCAAATTCGCTTACATTACTATTTAATTTATGACCCGGAGTTGGTCAGATTTCGAGATAAAAATCACTTGGCGGGGCATCTGGAAAGGGGGCAAGGAAAGGTGTGTCCTCAAGATTTGCGTTTGCTGACGGCAAGTGTGGAAGCTTTGAAGGCGTTGGGAATAAAGTCATTGTTTAATGTTAATCGAGAGTACCGGGGGACTGACGCGGATGTGATAGCTTTTGCGGAACAAGTGAAGCAGTGCAGTGTTGATATTAAGGATTTTCTGGGTATTAGTATCCATCCTGATGCTAAGCCGATGGAGGTGGTGCAGTATATTTTAAGGGGTAAGCTGGGCTTTACTTTGCGACGGGTTCGCCAAGAAAGGTCGGAGGAACGAGATGCTTTAGGTAGGCAGAAACGTATTAGGGTTTACCAGTTTGAGTTTCCCCAGGATGGCAGGGAGGCGATTTTTGAGGTTTGGCAGCAGCGGGATAAAGAGGCAGTGTCGGCGGAAGGTGCACGAGAGTGTTTAGGAGAGGTTTCTAGTGGCACAGGGTCGGATAATAATATAAAGATGTCAGCGGGTGTGCCTCCCCTTGGTTTATCTCAACAGATTAATGAGGTGGGAACTGCTGGCACAGGGTCGGATAATAATATAAAGATGTCATCGGGTGTGCCTCCCCTTGATTTTCCTCAACAAAATAATGAGGTGGGAACTGTTGGCACAGGGTCGGATAATAATATAGAGATATCAGAGGGTGTGCCGCCTCTTGGTTTATCTCAACAAAATAATGAGGTGGGAACTGTTGGCACAGGGTCGGATAATAATATAGAGATATCTGAGGTTGTGCCGCCTCTTGGTTTTCCTCAACAAAATAATGAGGTGGGAACTGTCGGCACAGGGTCGGATAATAATATAGGGATGTCAGAGGGTGTGTTTTCTCAGGATTTCCCTCAACAAAATAATGAGGTGGGAACTGTTGGCACAGGGTCGGATAATAATATAGAGATATCTGAGGGTGTGTCGCCTCTGGATGAGGAATGGGCTCACACTACTCAAGTGTTTGGAGTGGAAGCTGCACCTGGGGAGACATTAACAACTGAAGAGATGGGAGTTGCAGCTTCATATCAGGCGATAGAACCCGAAACTCATGCTATTCCCACTTATGAGGCAAAAGTACCCCAAATGGCACCGTCTGAGCTGAAAGTTGGCTCGGTGGTGAGGTTCTGCGGTGAGGTTCAGAAATATGTCGTTAGAGCTGTTTCTGGGGCTCAGGTAATGGTGAAATCCCTGTTTTCGGGGCAATTCGTCAACACTTACGCACACCGCTTAGAGCTTGCAGAAGGGGGGACAGGTTGACACTCTACTGACTTTTGATATACAAATCTCTTAATTCTTTAAAAGATTTGAATGCTTCTAAGCTGCTGATGTAATAGGCGACTTGAAAACTGTTGGTCAAAGATTAAAAGTATTTTACGTCAAATCAGTGCCAGAACTTATCCTGATGCGAGTTAAAGCTCTTGAATTTGCATTGGCTCAAGTCTCTAAAAATGAGATTAGGAACTGGTTTACTCATTGCTGTTATTGTACCTCACGCTTACTAGGAAACGCTATAGTAGCAGGAACGTTTAAGGGAAAATCCTTTGGCGGTGTTTACCGATATACACGCACGTATCTGAAAGAGAATGGACAGTGGCGAATTATTGCAGCCCAAGCAATGGCGATCGCTTCATAGATGTAGCGACCTACAGTGGCCCAATCGTAATCCCTAACTTTAGAGCCGGATTATTGGCCCATCGCTCTGCTACGTGAGTATAAATAGAAGTCGTCCTGGGGTCTTTATGCCCCAACAAGTCCTGCACTTGTCGCAGTTCGGCCCCTGCTCGCAGCGCCAGCGTTCCCGCCGTATGTCTCAAACTGTGGGTCGATATTGTGCGCCCGGGCGAATGTTTCAGCCCTGCTTCCTTTAAATAGCCGTCCACAACTTTCCGTATCCCCCGGCGGCTGATCCTCTGCCCACCTGCCCGGTATCCCACAGCTACAAACAGCGGGCTAGAGGGCGCAAGCACTTCAATCGCTTTTCTCGCTTCCAAGTAATTCATCAGAGCGATCGCAATGTCCGGCGTTAGCGGCACAATCCTAATGCTTCCCTTCCCCTCCACCCGAATCCCCAAATTATTGCCCTGCTGTACCAAATCAGCAATATTAGCCCGGTGCATCTCCACCGTGCGCGGCCCCTCCAGAGCCATAATCGCCAGCAGCGCCTTGTCCCGCAGCGCCTTCACGCTGCCGTCGCTCTTAATCGCCGCCAGCAACTTCTCGACTTCCGACTTTTCTAGGTAAGTCACCTTCTCAGCAGCATCTCGCTTTTCCCTCGGTGGTTTGATGCTGAGGGCAGGGTTGGTCAAAATTAGCCCCTTCTCCACGGCTGCATCATAGAAGCGCCTGACTACCGATAATTTTAGGGCTACTGTTGCCGGCTTCAATTTCCGATCATCCACTAAAAAGCGACGGTAGCGCTTGATATCTTCTTTGGTTGCACTGGTCGGGTTGATTTGGGGGCTGGCGCAATCGCACCAGGATAGGAACAGTCGCAACTGGCGACGGTAGGTATCGGCGGTATCCTGTGCTGCGTCCCCCGCAGCGACATCAAGAGCGAGGAATTCGGTCCAGGTCTCCAGGAGGCTAGAAACCGTAACCAAGGAGTTGAGGCTGGAGGGATGGGCGAGCATAGCGAATTTAATTCATCGCGCAATTAACCCATTAAACCCTGAATAGTTCCCGAAATTACAATTATGGGAATTATTACCACGCAACAGCGATCGCTGTTGCCCTAACTTCACTGTTCGGTCGTGGGCTGATAAATTTGACGCAACTCTACCCAGCCGTAGATAGACGGGAAAAGGTGGCGGTCAGCCTCGTCGTCAATATCAGAATGGTGGGGGAAATTCTCAGGGTGTCCGTGAATTTTGAGAATTCCCATGCGGCGCTTGGCAGCTTCACAGAGGAATGGTATGAGGATATTAGTTGACCACCTCACTTGGTCAGGAGTACGAAGGGAACAGTATTCGTAAGGTACTGGCACAATTTTGTGGATTAACAAGCGATGGGTGCCATTTCCAGCAACGCGACCGCAAAGTGCAATAGCAACAGCTTCTTGACCGTCGCCAGGGAACAAATGCGCTTTTAGTTACTCTAATTGGGCGGCTGTCAAATTTAGAGATGTTTTCATGATTTAGCCCTTGGTCATACCAAATCCGGGTTAGTTACCCCCTTTATCGTCGGGAGTAAAGAAACTTGCGCTCGCGATCGTCCAATAAAAAGAACTTTTATAGTTGAAAGGAAGAAGAGAAAATTGTCTAAAATTCAATAAAGCTTGCTAATTGACGAGCAGCAAAAAAGTTCCTCTGTCCACTTGCGAGCGTGTGAAATGAATAGATAGCAATTATGAAGTTAGTAGAAGAGGAAAATTATCAGTTATCCTGTGGCTAAAATTTCTGGCTCTGACCACCAATGATAAAAGGTAAGATTTTTGATTCTCTCTGTCATGGTCGTCGCTAAAATTTGATAGCGCGAGGCGAGCACTTCTTCTCGCATCATCAAGGCTGTCAAAACTTTTATTAACTTTCAGTTCATCGGCAAGACACCACAGCCTTTCTGCTGGCTGAAGTTCAGGAGAATAAGGCGGCAAATACTCAAGAAAGATTCCTTCTGGAACAACCACTTTTTCACTCGTATGCCAGCGCGCCCTGTCAACTACTAAGCTGCGTAGCAGCTTATCAGCATACGGCAGCACTGCGATCGCGGTGGAACGCTATGCCAAGCGCGACATTGCTTCAGTTGCCTCACTCGCCAGCTATGGGAGACACTTACTCTAAAGACTTAAAGGTATAATACGTTTAAGTGTTTAACCAATAACCGCAAGCCTTGCCGACGAGCACTCGTTACTCAAAAGAGCAATCGCCCCGGTTGATCGTTGGGTCTAACCAGCCAGACAAAATACCTCAGACTTTAACTGCCAATCTGCGGCTGACCTCAGAATTATCCATAAACGGTTAAACATATTAGACGTTTAATATATTAGAACTTTAACATTTAAGCTCATAAAAGTGTTAAGCTAAACAATGATTAGACCTTAATAGGATTTTATGTTGAAGGTCGCTATTTTCAATTTCAAGGGCGGTACGGGGAAAAGTACCACAGTTTTAAACTTAGGAGCTTGCCTCGCCGCAAGTAAGTGCCGCGTCCTGCTGCTCGACTTGGATGGGCAGCGCACCCTTAGTTTTGGGTTAGGTCAAGACGGTCAGCAGCCGACAGCTTTAGATTGGCTTCAGGGAGATAACGTAGAGCCATTAAATACAGAGGTAAAAAATCTGTGGCTGATTCCGGGGGATTTGGGACTGTTCCAGTTGCAGTCACCTCATGATTTATTCACCCCAGCCCTCTCTAAGCTTAAGGGGTTTGATGTGTGCCTGATGGACTGTTCGCCAGGGCTCTCCTCCGTTTCGGTACAGGCTCTGTTGGCGTGCGATCGCGTGTTGATTCCGACTTTGTGCGAACCGGCTGCCCTCAAAGGGTTGTCGGAAGCGGTGGAATTAATTCGAGGGGAGCAAACAGGAGTGCCAATTGAGGTGTTACGGACTCGCTATAAGTCGCGCTTGCTGTTAACCCAGGAAGCTGACAGTTTGCTGGTTGAGGCTTCTGTGGAACTCGACTATCGGCTGCTGCATACGGTGATTCCTGACAACATTGCTGTGGCAGAATCCATTGCTCAGCAAAAGCCTGTCACCGCCTATGCTGCCAAGTCCTCCGGTGCTTCATCTTATCGGTTTTTAGCTAAAGAATGCAAAAAATTGTGGAGGTTGTCGTGAACAAACCTAAAAGTAAGATGGGGGGGATTGGAAAGCTGAGCCAGTTTTCGGGAATTAAGCAGTCACCGGCACCAGTAGATATGGAAGCTGATAGGGTACCGGCTCTTGACCCTCCGGTTGAAGCTGCGACTCTGGCTAATTCCAAGGAGAAACTGGTTGCGGTCAATTTCAAAATTACTCGCAACCAGCAGGAATGGTTAGCAGATACAGCCAGACTTGTTAGGGACAACAACGCCCAAGCTGTGCCACCAGCAGAACGAGTGTATCCTCAGCATTTGATGGGTGTGGCGATTTCTCTGTTACAACAGGCTGATGTGGACTGGAGCCAAATCAAGAATGTTGAGCAGTTGCGTAAACAGTTAAACCTATTAAACCTTTAGACAATAAAGTGTATAAAGTATTAGTGAAGTGTGAGCTCTGGTAGTGCTGCCTGTTGCATAACTCCTGTCGTAGTGGGAAATATATTTTGGTGAAAGGAGACAACCTCTTGCGCTTTACTGTCCTTTTCTTCTCCCGTCTGAATCTAGGCGAGGGCTTTTTATTTGAGAGTTTTTGTCTCACAGGATGTCTAGTCAACATACCTTTGAAGTTGGTTTAAGCTGTGATGACTAGACATCCTCTAGATCACCCGCAAGGGAATGCCAGGGTTACTTATCAGTGTCAGGGCCGTTAGCCGGAAGCTGTGGGTGAAAACGCCCTTGATGTCGATGAGATCGTAGGCTGTCCTCAAAATTTTATCGGCTGAGTCAGGGTGAATGCGTTTCCCGTCTGAATTTGGTGTATGTTTTAGCCTATACCTACAACAAAACTGGTGCTTGAGAACGCTCGCGAGTACCAACCCAAGCAGAAGCCACAGTGAAACAGCCCGACCAAGACATATTTAGTACCCTAAATCCAGCGTATAGTGGGAATCTGGTCTTTGCCAGACACGAGACTTTTCATCCCCAGTTTGGCTGGCTCAAAAAGGGTTTTGATGCAGCCACACAAGATCCAGAAGTATTAGTCCATGAGTTTTATTCCCCGCTTCTCATATAGTCACGATCTGGTGAGGCATTTGGGAGTCATCGAGGGTGCGCGGGCTGTCATCGAGGTGTTACCGCTGCCACCCGATACCACTCTACGCCTGCGCCACGATGCTTTGCAAAGAAGTACGCGCAGCTCGACTCAAATTGAGGGTAATCCCTTGGATGAAGCGGCGGTGCGACGGGCGATAGCGAGGAGCGATCGCACGGGAAGTGATGCCGAACAAGAAGTCCGCAATTATTGGCGGGCGCTTGACCGCGTTGAGGAATTTGCCGAAGCACAAACCCCGATTACAGAAGCATTTATCAAAGAACTACACCGCATTGTCATCGTGCGCGGTCGCGGACGGCGGGGTAGCAAAAGCGAGTATCGCATCACAGAATGTCCGGTGGTGGATACAGTCACGCGGGCGATCGATTACGGGCCACCTGAACCGGGGGACGTACCTGTGCTGATGGGGGAATTAGTCGATTGGCTATCTTCAACAGCCGCCGCCGAATTGTCAGCCCCTATCCGTGCGGCTATCCTCACCCACCGCTTTCTCAGCATCCACCCATTTAATGACGGGAACGGTCGCACGGGACGGCTGTTGGCTACTGCTGAACTGTGGCGTTCCGGCTACCGAATGCGGGGGTTTTTCTCGTTTGACGAGTATTTTAATGCCGATCGCGATCGCTATTACCGTTCGTTGCAGATGGGGCTGCCGGTGAACTTCTACGAAGGTCGTCACGACCCTGACCACACGCCCTGGTTGCTTTATTTTGTTGAGACGATGGCCCGTGCGGCCGATGAACTGCAACTCAAAGCCAAATCTCTCTATCAAGGTGCTGCTCCTGACGCACCCCCCTGGGAAGAACTGTCGCGTCGCTCTCAACAGCTCCTCACCCGACTTTTGGCAAGGGTTTTGGATGGAGTGGAAAATCCCTTTGCGATCGGCGTTTCAGATATTGCATCTTGGTTTGGGATTTCGGACAAGACTGCCCGCGAATGGCTGCAAGAGTGGACTGAAGGTGGTTTGATCTATCCGGTTTTGGTGGGTTCTGGGGCAAGAGTCCGCAGTTACGCACTAGCTGAGGAGTGGATCTCTGCTTGCTTCAAAATAAGGGAATCGCTTTCGGAAAATAGCGGAAGTTAATTTGGGCATTTTGCCCCTAATTCCAGGTAGTCGTTACGAATTTGCAAGGGTTTTAGCTGTTATGACCCAAAAAATAACGGAAGTAGGTTCGGAAAAATAACGCCTATTTAACCGGTGGTCGGCGGTGCGATCGCCAATGGCTGTAATGATATGATGGCGGAATGGCAATCAATACTGCTCGGTTAAGCAATTTCGTGGGTATGATATGTCCGCTAAAGATATCTTTCACAATGCTGTTCGTTCAGCTTTAGAAAAAGAGGGATGGATCATCACTCACGATCCTCTTTTTATCAAGGTAGAGGAACTTGATTTTTTTATCGACTTAGCAGGGGAGAAAATTTTAGCAGCAGAGAAAGATGGCTTCAAGATTGCTGTAGAGATTAAATCTTTTATCGGTGCATCTGATTTAGCCAGCTTTTATATAGCTTTGGGTCAATTTCTCAGCTATCGTTCTGCCCTGAGAAAAAAGCAACAAAACAGAATTTTGTATTTAGCAATAAACCAAGATGTGTATAATGATTTTTTTAGCAATCGTTTTATTCAAGAATTAATCGCTGAGCATCAGCTCAAATTACTCATTTTTGATGCTATTCAAGAGGGGATACTTTTATGGAAAGAGTAAACTACAGAGAATTAATCCAAACAATTCTGTCTCAACACTCAAGGAATGACTTGGATACTGAAACCGAAGTTCAATTACTTTTTGATACCGAACGGGAGCATTATCATGTGGTTCATTTGGGCTGGAACGAGCAAAAACGGGTTTACGGCTGTGTAATTCACGTTGATATAAAAGATGGTAAATTTTGGATTCAGAGGGATAGAACGGAAGCAGGAATAGCGAATGAGTTAGTAGCCGCCGGAGTTCCCAAGGAAGATATTGTTTTAGCTTTTAAAGCCCCTTACGTGCGTCAATTTACTGAGTTTGCAGTGGGGTAATTGGATACGGAGGATTTACATTTTCATCAAAATTAAAGTATTTAGTTTGGTCACGCGATCGGAACTTACGCTTATAGAACCCATTTGAGATCTATTGCTGTAAGCGTAAGCCCTGTGCGATATCAATTTGGGATCTTTTGCCACCATTGCCCCATGATTTCTCGTCTTGTGGCTATTGAGTTATGTGAGACGACTTGTTTGTCTGCCTTATTTTTTAAGAAAAGATGTCAAATGGGTTCTATAATACTTCCTCTCCCCTGCCTTTGTAAGTCGGAAAAGTCGGATCGTAAAGTCGGAAAAGTCGGATCTTGCATAATCTATCGATCGCATCTCCTACAACTTCAGGGAACTGTGTCGAAAGAGGTGGCTCAGTTGCCAGTAAGTTACAACCCCAGAACGGTGAATACGGTGAAGGAAGTGTAACAAATCTATCAGGAAACCACTCGCTGGCGTCAAAAAACGGCACGTCGCCCAGTCGCAAAAAAACGCGATCGCCCGATCGACTCAGCAGTCTGCTCCCTTATCAAATAGCACTCAAGCATATAAGATAGAGATTGACTGGCCGACAATGTGATTCAGGGTGAATAATTCGCTAATTGAGACCAGCCCGCGTGGCTGGGGGTGATAGAAGTCCCTGAAACGCTGGAAATTACCGCTTCGCTTCGGGCGCTCGTTAAATGTTCTTCTTTGAAGAGACGATCGCCAACGCGATTGATGAGGCAAATCAGTCGATCGCACTCAGCCAGCCCGCTGGCAATAAGAGACCTATCTTATTTTAACACAACGGGGTTAACCCTAGATTCTATCTAGGTTAGGCATCACGCACTCATACAAAAAAGAAAAGGCTTTCAGGAGGATTTCAGGCTCCTCACACCTCGCAGAGAAAGGCTCAAATCCTTAAAAATGGGTTTCGGCGCATAAGAGCAATTGGTTTGATGCGCGGTTATCACGCAGCGTGAATAATTTTTATTTCCAAAAAACCTAATGTCACAAGTAACAACTCCCAACAATTCGACTGCGCCCTCTTCCCCAATCCTGCCCTCTCCCCCCGTTGCTGCGGGCGGTATGGATATCCAAGGCGTCGAAACACCGCCATCATCGAGCGGTGATGGTACTTCTACACCGCCATCATCGAGCGGTGATGGTACTTCTACACCGCCATCATCGAGCGGTGATGGTACTTCTACACCGCCATCATCGAGCGGTGATGGTACTTCTACACCCCCATCATCAAGTGGTGATGGTGGTTCTACAACGCCATCATCCCCAGCAACAACTCCCAACAACTCAACAGCGCCTTCTTCTCCAATCTTGCCACCCTCCCCAAGTAATGGTTCTTCTACTGAGTCAATACCACCAGTAACAACCCCCAACAACTCAACAGCGACTGCTTCTCCAATCCTGTCACCATCTCCAAGTTCAAGCCCAACTCTCATTACCACCCAAGTCAGCTTACTCAATTTAGACGCAGAGTGTCCAGAACTCCCTGAACCGCCAACAGTTATATTTCAGCCACCAGTGCAACCGCCAAAAGTTACTAGCGACGGGCGCATCACGATTATTGGCGATAATGGTCGCAGTTTTCCCAACAGTGGGGTGAACGATGACATTTTAATCTTTGATGGAGGAAGCAACGATCTTATTTTCGGCGGCAACGGCAATAACTTAATCTGGGGTGAGTTCGGTGCAAATACCTTAATTGGTGGCAGTGGCGATGACACGATCTATGGTGGTGTCATAGATTTATTGAAGCGTAATCAGAATCAACCTTTGTCTGCCCAAATGCAGAATCAACCTGCATTAATCTTTGGTGGTAGTGGCAACGATCTACTGTTTGGGATGGAACAAAACGATACCATCATTGGCGGTAATGGCAACGATCTCGCTTATGGGGGTAAAGGAGATGACTTGATCTATGGCGAAAAAGGGCCTGATACTCTTTATGGCGGTCAAGGTCAAGATACGATTATTGGTGATTACGGCGATCCAAATACTACGGATACAAATGATCGGGGAGATTTGCTCTTTGGCAATCGTGGGGATGATGCGATCGCGGGTGGCATTAGCAACGATACTATTTATGCCGGAAAGGGTAATGATATCGTTTTGGGTGGCAAAGATAATGACTTGATCTGGGGTCAACTTGGCAATGATACCCTCGTAGGCGGTGAGGGCAATGATACTTTATACGGCGGTACAGGAGAGGCAAACAATCTAGATTCTCAAGGGCGTGACTTGCTATTTGGAGGGTCTGGAAATGACTTGCTTTTTGGCAATGAAGGTGAGGATTCGCTTTCTGGAGGTGAAGGTAATGATACATTATACGGGGGTAAGGGTAATGATATCGTTGACGGCGGCAGGGGAGATGATTTGCTGTTTGGCGATGAGGGCAACGATACAAGTTGCGGTGGTGATGGCAATGATACTATTTATGGCAGGGTAAACGCATCTAAATTAATTTGACAAACACCTAAATTTGTGCATTACTAAATAACTAAAAAAAACTTTTAAA
>NZ_JAUBPB010000163.1:0-1518 GCF_036700545.1 Microcoleus sp. SVA1B4 | reverse complement strand
TTCTACTCCGTTCGACTTGCATGTGTTAAGCAGACCGCCAGCGTTCATCCTGAGCCAGGATCAAACTCTCCGTGTTGTTGAGTTCTTTTAAGGCTCGTCAAGTTCTTTCTACTCAGCCCTGAAGGCTGGTTTTTTTCCCTTGACTTTTTTCTCGTTGTTTGCGATATTGAGTATCAGCTCTCGCCTTGACTCTCTATCTTCATTTTTTTGACGAGGTTAATAGTGCTTTAAGCTTTCAAACTATTCTTTTTTCTAGGTTCAGCGCCTTGGGGGGCATCGCTTCAAGCTGCCCTCTTTTCGACGTTTATCAACTATAGCGTTCTTACTCTGGTGGTGTTAGTAGAGGGAACCGAATCTTTTTGTAGTAATTTCTCTACTTGCCTATTTCTACTAGGTGCAATATTGCATTGAGTTCAAGCTGATAGAGTGGTTCATTTAATCTAGCAATGAAGACTGTGTGCAGCCGAGTCGGCGATCGCTCCTCCCTTGTTGCATCTGGGCTATTTCGTGAATCGAGTATAGGTGCCCAATCGCCGAATCTTTGGGCAGCTTCGTTGCAGGTGCAGCTTCGTTTAAGTTTTTTAAGATGTTAGGACTTACGCATTGGCAAAAAATATCATCTATGTAGTCTAGATAATGGCATCGTTGTGAAGGTTGGCAAAAATAGGCTCACGGACAACAGAAGTAAACAGATTCCTCTGTACTTCATACCAATTGCTAATTATGTTTTCAGAGCGCATAAACTCCAATTTCACAAAAGCTTGAAGTGAACAAAATATATGTGTTTTTATTGCAATACTCCGGACAGTTTTTAAGCAGCCAGAGTACCATAAGACAAGACTGAAGGAAGGTTAGGGTGATTTAAAATCAAATCCGGGTCTAAATCTAATTTAGGAATGAAAAATTAATAACTTGATTAATTCGTGAGTTGAGGTACCGCTCGATAATTCCATTTGGGTAAATATTCATCAAAAACAATTTTCAGATTTTTTTTAAAATCATCAGTCACCTTTCGACCAATTTCATAGATTTTATCTACCACATTTACAACTACAGATAGACCCTTGTTAGTGTGAGTTTTTCCATGAGACTTTTGACTAAATTTAGACTTGTAAAAATAACTCCTTGACAGGCTCTGGTTATATGAGGGAAGAGTCGATGTTCAATGGGATTGTATTTAGATGTATACGGAGGGTAATGAGCTATTCTGATCTCAATTCCAATTTCATCTACTAACTTTTGTAAATCTTGCTTAAAGATATAATGATTAGCATTATTGCTACCGCCACCATCACACTTAGCTAAAATCGAATTAGCATGAGGATAGGCGGCTTTTCCATAATTATTCCACCAGTGTTTGATGGATTCACAAGCAAATTCACTGGTATCCTTACTGTTACCTAATGTTACATATCCTCGATTTTTTTGGCAATCGTAAATTCGTATCGGCTCAATAAGTAGGGGTAGCAGTTAATCTAGTTGCCAAGACAAGCCCAAGGGATAAAGAGAAGATTTTTC
>NZ_JAUBPB010000056.1:0-45796 GCF_036700545.1 Microcoleus sp. SVA1B4 | reverse complement strand
CAAAAAGGACGGGCGGGACGCCCATCCCACAATAACAATTAAAATTGTAAGTTATTTAATTCGCGATCCTAAAGAAGCCGGGGATCTAACAGCGAGCACATTTTAGGTTTAAAAGGTGCTTTTTTTCTCTGCGTGCAATCCCATTAAAATGACTAATTCCATGAGAGGCTAAACATCCGCCGGATTTAGGTGCATCATTGCCCAAGTGGTGTAAGTGCCGATCGGACTCCAAAGTATGTAAGGCAGCAATAACAGGGCGGCTGGCTCGGAAACTTGCAACACACTTAAAGCTAGCATTACGCTTAAAATAGCGCCCGTTCCGCCGATTATTGTGCCGACTTTTAGGCTCCTAAGTTTGCACATAACCGAGGTATAAGACATAGTTACTATTTCTAAAAGTAGGTACAAACCCATTCTCAGCCAAGTCTCCTGAGTTCCTGGTTGTTTTTCCCACACTATCACTGCTGACCAAGCTGCACAAATAAAAATTACTGTCCAAATTAGCGGAATTGCTTTTTCAATTACTAGCCATCTCGGACGCTGCAATCGGTTGAACCATTGGATGTCGCTGGGCGCGATTATGTTAGCAGCTAGTGCTACTACAAAGGCGACGCCTCCAATTACCATCCAGGATTTAATCATTTTTTTACCTTGGGCTAGATTTACGTCTTAGATCAAACATATATTTTAGGTAATTCCAGCGCAAAATATATCTGCATCCAGTCTTAAATTTATAATTCACAGGTAACGGACACTTGAAAAGAGTAAATTTATTGCCTTTACAGTCCTGGAGGCAGAACCTAATTATGTAGGGTGCGCTAGGCGCACCTTACCGCTATAAGTAACGCTTAGTCTTTCAACGAAATCGGCAGCTAGCCGAGTCGGTGATGCTGTTCTAATTCTAAGCTAGAGTCATCTTCTTTTTTGGGAACCAGAAGCGTATTTTCGCTGCTCGGTTGCAACACGGCTTTAATCACTTGGAGAAAACGGTTAGGCTTTTTGGTTTGACCGTTGAGAGTGCGGCGGTCTTGCACTTTTTTAGAAAGGTGCCGCATCACAGATAAATCGAGTTCATCGATGAAATGGTCTGCTATACGTTCTCCCATTAAATCAATAGCTTCAGCATACTGATCGGTCAGCGTTTCTATAGCATCGTATGCTTCGTCAGCAACTTGACTTGCTACTGTTTTATTTTGGTCGCCCGGTGTCTGGGAATTGGTGCGGCGTCGGTCTAAAAGACTTTGGTACTCAGCAATGCTCATTCCCAAATTGTAGAGATGGTGGTGAGCGTGATCCATCAAATCTACTTCACTGGGATAGAAGAAACCACGGGTGCTGTTGATGCCGTGCAGTTTTGCCCAACGCCGCAGAGTTGTCTCATCTTGCAGTTGGTATCGCTCCAACATTTGAGCTGTGTTCAGCTCTACTTCTGGCGTAACTTTGAAATCGCTCATCGGTAAATCCTCGGTGGTGAGTAAATAAATAAATTTGAAACTTAGAATCTGTGATTTGCGTA
This sequence comes from Microcoleus sp. SVA1B4, assembly GCF_036700545.1. Classification (NCBI taxonomy): domain Bacteria; kingdom Bacillati; phylum Cyanobacteriota; class Cyanophyceae; order Oscillatoriales; family Microcoleaceae; genus Microcoleus; species Microcoleus sp. SVA1B4. The sequence goes on along the minus strand of NZ_JAUBPB010000056.1, from coordinate 44,280 downwards.
CAGTCTGAAAATGATGATCAATCCTTTGACGGCATTCACGGAAGTCTTGCGGGCATTTGCTAGCCGTCGATCGTGCGATCGTGCGATCGAGTCAGAGGATTTCAGGGTAGCGTACTTTTGGGCTTTGTCTCGATCGCATCCGGGAGCAAGCACACAGGGTTAATAATATAGCTGATTTATGGTTTCAACAACCGTTAAAAATAGTAAAGTTTAATTTTTAGGGTTGAATTATTAGTAATGTTGAGCTATAATATTCTCAATAACCGTGCAATTAGTAATTTTAGTAGTTGCAAACGAGATTCTTAGTATGCCTGTATACGATTATTTGTGTCCCGAAAACAACCAGCAGTTAGAAGTTTGGCACAGCATGAACCTGGAAGTTTCGACTTGGGGCCAACTGTGCGAGTTGGCGAAGCGCGAACCCGGGGAGACTCCCGCAGATGCGCCGGTACGCCGACTGCTGAGCGCTCCGAGGTTGATGAAGCCGACATCGGACACCGATTATAAAAATCAGGGGTTCAGCAAGTACGTGAAGCGGGATGAAGGGGTTTATGAAAATGTCACGGCTAAGGATGGTGAAAGCCGTATTGTCAATCGAGATGGTAAGCCGATTAAAGACTGAAAATCCACAATAACTAATCAAGTTTTCAGTTGAGTCAATTACAGATATTGGGTAGGGACACGGCAGTGCCGTGTCTTGTATCTTACCTGTATTTTATCCGATTGACAACTGCTATATTCTTCAGATTATGTTAGTCCGATTCATATCATGTTCGGTCGAGCGATCGCGATTGTTGTAGGGGCGGGTTCACCAACAATACCTGCCAATAATTGATAATCTTAAAAACCCGCCCGACCGGGATATTACGGTTAATCGATCGGACATAATATTATTAGCCAAACCAATCTTTCATTTTCTGTTTGGCTTGTTCTTTAGTATCAGCATTAATGTATACTGAAACAGTAGCTATTGCCGCCAGCAATACTCCCAAATCGTCGGTAAATCCGATACCGGCTAATATATCGGGAATAGCATCAACAGGAGATATAAAATAGGTCAAAGCTCCAACTACAACTCCTTTTGCCCAAGCAGGCACGTTTGGGTTATGAGCCGTATAGTAGAGAATCAAAGCTTTTTCAACTACTTCTATTCCTGCGGTTAAAGCAAAGTTTTTAAGCTTAACCCAAAAACTTTCATCTGAATAGTTGATTGGGGGGTTGCTGAGGTTTCTTGTGGTTCCTTTTCGGTCGATTAAATCGAGAGGAATGCCCTTAGTTTTAAGCTGGGAAACAGCAGAATTGAAGGATTCTGATGCCTGATTTTTATTAGGCGCGGCCTCCCGTGTTTGTTTCATGTCTGCGATGAATTCCTGCATGGCTTGGATTTGCAAGTCGGAAACCGCCAGCAGTTTTTTTGCGGATTGGATCGCCTCGCTTTCTGCCGGATGCAGCGTCTTATTTGCGCCAGCAATATTAATTAAAAAATACATGACTCCCAAACGCAGCGGTTGTTGTGAATGGCTGAGTGTTTGCAAACAGTCGCCCAGTGATGGGGGACTGGCTGTGTAGGATTGGATTTGAGTCTTTGCAGAGTCAGAAAATTTGTCTAAATTTATGGTTTTAAACAACAAATCTAGTTCGTCAATATCAACGGTACCATCGGCGGCTGCGATCGCAAACAAAGAACCATAAAAAGCTAAAAGTTCGCTTTCTGAGGAGGTGGCAAAAATATCTCTCTCGGACATGATGCTACTCCGATTGATAACGATGCTTTGCATTTTACCACAAAACTCAGCGCGCCATGATTTCAGAAACCGGCAATAATTTGAGAGAGGATGACACAATGGAGAATTTTTTATGAAAGTTGCGATCGTCGGCTGCGGCTATGTGGGGACTGCGACAGCCAAGCATTTACGCGGTAAATCTGATTGTATCGTGACGGCGACAACTACCACGGCAACGCGAGTAGTTGAGTTGGAGGGTGTCGCGCAGCGGGTAGCCGTGCTCAAAGGAAATGACAAAGATGCAATGACGGCTGTACTGCAAGAACAAGATGCTGTTATGCTGTGCGTCGGTGCTCCAAATTCTCAGGCTTATCGGGAAAGTTATTTAGATACTGCGACAAATTTAGTATCGGTTTTACAGCAGATACCGACAGTCAAGCAGGTTATTTATACGGGTACTTATTCTGTGTATGGCGATCGCCAAGGTGAATTGGTAAATGAAGAATCACCCGTAGCGCCGGCTAATCCAAATGGTGAAATTCTCGCAGAAACAGAACGGGTTTTATTAGCAGCATCGAGTCCCAATCTTCACGTCTGCATTCTCCGTTTGGGAGGAATTTATGGGCCGGGGCGAGAATTAGTTAAAATCTTTAGAGGCGCGGCTGGTAGCACTCGTCCCGGTAAGGGGGAAGATGCTACTAATTGGGTGCATCGGGATGATGTGGTTGGGGGGTTAACATTTGCTTTGGAAAATCGATTGCAGGGAATTTACAATTTAGTCGGGGATGTGTCGCTATCCAGTGGTGAATTGCTCGATCGCATTTTTGAAGCTCATAATCTGCCTAAAGTTTCTTGGGATGGAAGTGCTAGCGTGCGGCCTTACAATGCGAGGGTGTCGAATCAAAAGATTAAGGCGGCTGGTTATCAGTTTGTTCATCCTGAGATTAGGGAGTTTTAATAGTCTTGGGCGCAGCACCTAATTATGTAGGGTGCACACTACGCACCTTGCTAGAGAATATTATATTTTCCCTTTAACCCAAGTTCTAAAGGATTTCAGCAAAGCAATTTCTCCTATCGTTTGAGTGCGACTGAAAAACCCAGCCATTTCTACTACCGATACAAAGGGAAAAGCAATACTAAAGTCGCGCTCAATATATTCAGTTTCTACCAACTGATAAAATTTCAAAACTCGCCCGTTATATAGCCAGAGTTCCGGGACGCGAAGTGCGGAGTAAATGGCCAACTTATCAACTGAACTGCTGGTAATATCTATTTCAATTGCTAAGTCGGGCGGTGGGGCAGTTTCTAAATCTAGTTCTTGCCTGCCTCTAACTGCTGCTTCATTTTGGATATAATAACAGTTATCTGGTTCTATGCCTTTTTTGGCATTTTTGAGTTTGAGAGTAGTTGAGCCAGCACTTTTAATTTCAATGTCTAGTTCTTCTGCTAAAGCAAGGATGAAATTACCGAAATTGCTCTTGTAGTTCTCATGTTCAAATAGTGGCGCCATAATTTCCAGTCTCCCTTCATCGTAAGCTATGCGATAACCTCGCTTATCGCCTATTTCTTGGAGCAACGTTTCAAAGGTCTGCCAGCTAATGTTTTCTAGCAGTGTTCTCTGTTCGGCTAAACTTGAAGTAGTAGCAATCATCTCAAAATCTCCTTGAGCTGAGAAAACTCTAGTTTTATTTTACCACAAGCCAAGATACTATCAAAAAAGGGCGCTCTTTTTTAAACCGCAGATGCACGCTGATGAACGCGGATGAAAAAAAAGGCGCTCGCACTTCACTTAGGTTGTGTTAAATCTTATTTGATGACACCGCTAATTCTTTTTCTTCTTCCCAAGACAGTGATATTTGAAGTTGTCCTGATACTGTAAATGTTTGAGCTGCCAACAGTGCCGTCTCTAAATTTACACACATCCTGGCAGAATAATTACCTTCTTGTCCGCCGACAACTAGCTTTTCTATTGCATCTGGTTTTGATGGATCTACTAAATTATGGAAGCTAACGTTATCAAAAGTTACGTTAACAATATATTTGCCGGATTCGCCGCCACCAATGCTCATATAACACTCGTCATCTGCACCCAAGGTAACTAAAGTTTTAGTTTTCCCATTTAACTCGCGGATGGCTTGTTCTATTTGACTCCAAGTAGGACTTTCTATTAAGTCACCTTCATCCTGGTTGCCCAACCAATTTTCTGCTGATAGGTTTAACACAAACATTATCGCCTCCTTGTATTTGGGGTGTGATCGCTCTCTTCTTCATCCGCGTTCATCCGTGTTCATCTGCGGTCAAAAAAAGGGAGATCGCTAGATTAAATAATTATCTCTATAGCGCTCCTGTGCCATTTGTCGTGCTTCAAATTCATTCCATTGCTGGATAGGTCGTAAAGTTTCTACAGTTGTCAATTCATCGGGAATTGGTGTACCTATTATTTGATTGATTACTTCCGCTATTACCCGACAACAGCTTTGTGGCCAACAGACTACTTGCTCCTCAGCAAATCTAATGACTATCCATCCTTTTTCTAAAAATAGTTGATGGCGCTGATTTTCTTGGACAAGCACTTCGTAATTTTTAGGCTCCCCGCTTTCATAGTGATAAGGTTTATCAATTGTTATATCAATACGTAAATTGGTTAAATTATCAAAATAACAAATTTCTATACAGTAAGGTTGATAAGAATGGTTTTTTTGGATGATTAAATTGTTATTAATTTTATTTGGGAATAATTCCTGTAAGTTATTATAAAATTTACTTTCAAGCCACTGAGACTTTGTACTGACAATTCTACCTTCAGGAGGGACGGTTTTTATGATAATATCTTTAATTATCTGATAGCGATACTGTTTTATCTTTTCAGGTTTTTGGGATTCTGCTATCTGCCGTTTATGCTGAATCTCACGCTTTTTCCATTCTGCTAACAAATCTTTATAATCTCGCATTTGTTGCTTGTATTGATTAAGTGTCCGTAAGTAATACATTTGTTGTTGCCAGAAGTTCAAGGCAGTAACAAAAATTCCCCCTACAGAAATATAGACAGTGATGGTAATATTTCTACTGGCAATCAGAGAAAGAGTTGCAAAAGGAATAATTAATGGGAGAGATTTATAAAAAAACAAAAATACATCAATTGGTTGGGGCTTATAACTAGGAGGTAAAGGTTTTGGTTCACTAAATTTCCATGTGAATGGAACTGCATCTAGAGCTTGAATAACAGGGTCGGGCATGAGGATAATAGGGTATTGATTCATGTTTTTTAGTGGTTGTATTATTAAACTATAATACTCAACTATTTTCACGAGATATTCCGTTCGCCAAAGGCAAACAATGTTCTAACAAGGTGGGCAAATGCCCACCCTAGCAAATTATCCCATAATCCCACCAAAAAAGTCGATCGTCTCTTTCAACGCTTTCACAAACACATCAATCTCCTCGCGAGTATTGTAAAAATACAAACTCGCCCGCGCCGTAGATGAAATGTTCAAATAGCGGTGCAAAGCTTGCGTGCAGTGATGCCCGGAACGAATCGCAACTCCCTCCTGATCTAACATGGTAGACAAGTCTTGAGGGTGAATTTCTCCCGCAGTAAATGCCGCCAAAGCTGCCCTACCTTCGCCGTTGCTGTCTGGTTGTGGCCCGTAAATTTTGATTTCGGGAATTTGCCGTAATTGTTGGAACATATAAGCATTCAATTCTGCTTCGCAAGCGTGAATCTTATCCATGCCAATGTTACTAAGATAATCGATTGCTGCACCAAGGGCGATCGCCTCGCCGATTGCAGGCGTGCCGGCTTCAAATTTGTGCGGCAAATCGGCATAGGTAGAATAATCGAGAAACACGTCAGCAATCATCTCGCCGCCGCCGAAAAACGGAGGCATTTCTCTCAGCAAGTCCAGCTTACCGTACAGAAAACCGATGCCAGTCGGAGCGCACATTTTGTGACCGGAAGCAACCAGCCAATCACAATCCATTGCTTGCACGTCTACTATCATGTGTGGCACGCTTTGGCAAGCATCTATTAAAACTTTTGCGCCGAAACTGTGGGCAATTTCGCAGATTTCTTTGACAGGACTAATGCAGCCTAAAGTATTAGAAACGTGAACGGTTGACACCAATTTAGTTTTATGGGAAATCAGCGTTTTAAACTGTTCCAAATCAAACTCGTTAGTTTCCGTTAACTCGACAAACTTCAGCACCGCACCGGTTCTTTGAGCCATCATTTGCCACGGCACGAGATTGCTGTGGTGTTCCATTACCGACAGGATAATTTCATCTCCGGCTTGCAGATTGCTCAAACCCCAAGAATAAGCAACCAAATTAATCGCTTCGGTGGCGTTGCGAGTGTAAACAATTTCTTGTCGCGACGCCGCATTTACAAACGCAGCAACTTTATCTCTAGCACCTTCGTAAGCATCAGTCGCTTTGGCGCTGAGAGTGTGAGCGCCGCGGTGCACGTTTGCATTGTATTGTCCGTAGTAATCACGCCAAGCGTTGAGCACAGCTAGGGGTTTTTGAGAAGTAGCTGCATTGTCTAAATAAACTAGCGGTTTACCGTTAACTTTTTCATTCAAAATTGGGAAGTCGCCGCGAACTTTTGATGCAAGTGTTTTTTCTTGAATAAGTGTCATATTTTTTGAAGTTAGTGATTTGTCGTTGGGTGGGGGCGGGCTTACGAGATTGTTGGTTTTAGGCAATTAATTATTATTCGTGAAACCCGCCCCTACAGGCTGTTAAAAATGGTGCAAGATGTTGTAGGGACACAGCAATGCTGTGTCCTCTGTATCCTCATTTGTATGAGTTATCCTTGGACTGCCACGCAGGTAGAAAGCATTTTCGCCACCCCAATAATTGGTAATTGATTGAGCATTTCCGCCGCAAAAGCATCGATTAGCAAATAGCGGCTTCTTTCTAAATCCAAACCGCGACTTTGCAAGTAGAAAAGTTCATCATCTTCTAATTGACTGACAGTTGCACCGTGGGAACATTTAACGTTGTCGGCCACAATTTCTAACTGCGGTTTAGTGTCTACGCGAGCTCTCGGCGACAGCAACAAATTACGGCTCAATTGTCCGGCATCTGTTAATTGTGCGGCTTTGCGAACGAAAACTTTGCCGTTAAATACAGCGCGAGCTTTGTTGCCGATAATGCACTTGTGCAATTGGCGGCTTGTACCGTGGGGGTGATTGAAATCGATTACACTGTGAGTGTCTGATAACTGTTCGCCAAAGGCTACGGTTAAGCCGTTTAAAGTTGTTTCTGTGGCTTCGCCGCGCTGAAAAACTTCTAAATTGTGCCGCGATATTTTGCCTCCCAAGCTGATAGCATGACAAGTATAACGGCTGTTGCGAGATTGTTCGATCGCACTTTTGCCGATATGAACAACTTCCCCACCTTCCCGCTGCAGCCGAACGTGATTCACAGTGGCGTTTTCGCCGACAATAACATCCGTTACAGCATTAGTAAACGCTGGTACATTACCGATAGTTGCGTAATCCTCAACTAGCGTGACATTGCTTCCAGGCTCAGCTATGACTAAGCAGTGCGGCTGGGACATCGTGGGAGATGCACCGGGCGCTGTCAGGAACAGCAAGTGAATCGGAAGGTCGATCGACATATTGGCCGGCACGAACACCACCGCAGAATCCGCCAAACCCGCAGTATTCAGCGCCGTAAACACCTCGGTTTGCTGTCTGTGCTTGCTCAAAACATCGCTGATGCGCCCTTGATATTTTTCGGGTACATTGGATAGATTACCTGCGTAAAAGTCGATCCTCTTCGAGGGCTCCGCTAACGGCAAATTCGGAAAAACCGACGACTCCACCGTTGACAAATCCGGCGCATAAAAACCGTTGACAAATACCAATCTTAATGGTAAATCTGCCTTGTTTTTCACTGGCATAATGATATCAGCCAGCTTAACTTTTGACTGATTGCTCTGCGGTATATGAAAAGGAATTTGCAACACCGACGACAAATCAGTAAAGCGCCATTCTTCATCCTTCACCGTCGGAAAAGTCGAAGAAAGCACGTATTCAGTCGCCGCATCCCGCAAATCCTGCAACCCGTAAGCCGCACTTTTGTTATTAACAGCCTCCAACTTGCCGCACTGATTCACCAAATCAGTCAAAAACATTTCCCTACTAGCAACTTGCGTATTCATCATCGCGCGCCCACTCCTGCTGCTTCCTCTTCCACAACCCAGTCATAACCGCGCTCTTCCAATTCCAGCGCCAACTCTTTCGGGCCAGTCAAGATAATTCTGCCCGCTTCCATGACGTGAATAAAATCAGGAATAATGTAATTCAGCAACCGCTGATAGTGAGTAATCACCAACATCGAATTCTCAGCAGTTGACAACTGATTCACACCACCGGCGACAATCTTGAGAGCATCGATATCCAAACCTGAATCAGTCTCGTCTAAAATAGCTAATTTCGGTTCCAACAAAGCCATTTGCAAAATTTCATTTCGCTTTTTCTCGCCACCGGAAAAACCCTCATTTACGCTGCGGCCTAAAAAAGAATCATTCATCTTGACAATATCCAGCTTGTCCTCGATTAAATCTTGGAAATCAAAAGCATCCAATTCTTCCAAGCCGCGATGTTTGCGGTGAGCATTGTAAGCCACGCGCAAGAAATCCAGATTGCTAACGCCGGGAATTTCTAAAGGATATTGAAAAGCTAGGAACACGCCAGCCAGAGAGCGTTCTTCCGGCGCTAATTCCAGCAAATTTTGACCCAAAAATGTCACTTCTCCACCCGTTACTGTATAAGCAGGATGACCCGCTAATATCTTGGATAAAGTGCTTTTTCCAGAACCGTTCGGGCCCATAATCGCGTGAATTTCACCTGATTTAATTTCCAGATTCAAACCCTTCAGGATTTGGGTATCTTCCACATTCGCAGTTAAATCGCGGACGGATAGCACCACTTGACTATTTTCTACAATCATCTATTTTTGTCCTTTTCCTCAATGCACTTTACAGTTTTTTCTTGTCGTTCCTAGGCTGTACCCATTGGTGACAATTTAACGTTAAACCGATAGTCCGCCAGGGAATGAATTCCCTGTCTCAAAGCTAAAGTCCTCTGAAGAGGACTGAGAAGAAAATTTTTAAACTCATTAGTCCTGTTTAGAGGAGTTTAGCTATTAGCCAAGGAATTCATTTCCTGGCGGACGGGGAGCTTAAGTTGTCACCGATGGACTCGGCCGGGAAGGGTTTATCGGCCGCGAAAATTATCCGACACTTCCTTCTAGCTTGAGACTCAACAGCTTATCAGCTTCCGCCGCAAATTCCATCGGTAACTGATTGAAAACATCTTTACAGAAACCGCTAATCATCATCGAAATAGCATTTTCTGCGGAAATTCCTCGCTGTGCGAAGAAGAACAATTGCTCTTCTCCAATTTTAGAAGTAGAAGCTTCGTGTTCCACTTTAGCAGTGTGGTTCTGCACTTGAATATAAGGGAAAGTATTCGCTTGAGCGTTGTCGCCAATCAGCATGGAATCGCACTGAGAGTAATTGCGAGAGCCTTTAGAGTTAGGCCCCATTTTCACTAAGCCGCGATAGCTGTTGGATGAATTTCCGGCAGAAATTCCCTTAGAAATAATCGTGCTGCGAGTGTTTTTGCCCACGTGGATCATTTTGGTGCCGGTGTCAGCTTGCTGCTTGTTATTTGTCAGCGCTACCGAGTAGAATTCGCCTACTGAGTTGTCGCCGACTAACACGCAACTGGGATATTTCCAAGTAATCGCGGAACCGGTTTCTACTTGTGTCCAAGAAATCTTAGAATTGACTCCTTGACACAAACCCCGTTTCGTCACGAAGTTGTAAATGCCGCCTTTGCCGTTGGCGTCGCCAGCGTACCAGTTTTGCACTGTGGAGTATTTGATATCCGCATTGTCCATTGTTACCAATTCCACGACGGCGGCGTGCAGTTGATTGGTGTCAAACATCGGGGCGGTGCAGCCTTCTAGGTAAGACACAGAACTGTTTTCTTCTGCAACAATTAGGGTGCGCTCGAACTGGCCGGAATCTCCGTTGTTGATGCGGAAATAGGTTGACAATTCCATTGGGCATTTGACGCCTTTGGGAATGTAAACAAAGGAACCGTCGCTGAATACGGCGGAGTTGAGGGCTGCGAAAAAGTTATCGCCGACTGGTACGACGCTGCCGAGATATTTTTCTATTAATTCGGGATAATCTTTGACGGCTTCTGAGATGGAACAGAAAATAACACCATCTTTGGCTAACTTTTCTCTAAATGTTGTGGCAATTGAAACGCTGTCGAAAACGGCATCGACGGCGACATTTCCCAGCCGTTTTTGTTCGGAGAGGGGAATGCCGAGTTTCTCGAAGGTTTCTAGGAGTGTCGGGTCTACTTCATCCAAACTGTTGAGCTTTTTGGGCTTTTGTTTGGGCGCGGAATAGTAGATAATTTGTTGGTAGTCGATCGCGGGATAGTTGACGTGGGGCCAGGTGGGCTCGGTCATTGTCAGCCACTTCCGGTATGCTTTGAGGCGGAATTGCAGCATGAATTCCGGTTCGTTTTTCTTGGATGAAATCAGGCGGACTACATCTTCGCTTAAGCCGCGGGGGATGGTGTCTGACTCGATGTCGGTGACGAAACCGTATTTATACGGCTGGTTGACTAGGGTTGTGACTGTAGAGCTCATTAATTTTGCGCTTTCGAGTGTTCTGGATATGTCTCTCAAAGATGGCAGACGCTGAACTGTCGGGGGCCCGGCGAGTTCTGGGGGCTGCTCTGGAAAGTTAAACAACTGATTTGTTGCTTTAGTATATTTTAAGCTACATTAACAACAGTGATATTGTCAAAGTCAAATTAATAATTTTTTGTGAAGATGATGGAGACTACTCAGCAGACTTCCACGAAACAAGACATCCTGCAATATTTGCTCAAGGGGGGGCAGGGGACAGCTCTTGAGTTGGCGGAGTCTTTGGATATCAGTCCGCAGGCGATTCGCCGTCACTTGAAGGATTTGGAAGCGGAGGGGCTGATTCAGTATCAGTCGGTTCAGGCTGGGATGGGGCGGCCGCAGCACATTTATGAGCTTACCAGTCAGGGGCGCGATCGATTCCCGAATCGTTACGGTGATTTTGCTGTCTCTTTTCTGGATACGTTGGCGGAAACCGTCGGCCGCGAGCAAGTGATTACTATCCTGCAAAAACAGTGGCAGCGCAAGGCGACGGAGTATCGGCGGCTGGTGGGTGCGGGCTCGCTGCAAGAACGGGTGACTAAGTTAATGGAACTCCGCAGGGCTGAAGGTTATATGGCTGAGTGTTATCCTGTAGAATCGGTAGAGGTTGGGATGTGCGATCGCGCTGGGAAGGGCGATCGATTTGTGTTGATGGAACACAACTGCGCGATTTCTAATGTTGCGGAAACTTTTCCGAGTGTGTGTGGCAATGAGTTGGAAATGTTTGCGGCGGTTTTGCCGGATTGTATTGTGGAGCGGACTCACTGGATTATTGATGGGGAACACCGCTGCGGTTATTTGATTGCCAGAAGGAAGGAAGAAGTTCGGCAACAGGCAATGTACGGGATTTAACGGATGTCACGCATGGAAGTTCGACAACGGATGAGTGTAACGGATGTCACGGATGTCAGGGATTACCAATTACCGATTACCGATTAGCAATTACCAATTTTTAATATATGGAACCGCTAGCAGATTTTTTAAAGCCGGAAGAGTGCGCCGAAGTTGATATGGCGCTGCTGTCGTCGAAGGAAAAGTTTTCGGCGCGGCTGGCAATTTATGCTTTGAGGGTGCTCAAGCAAATTGCTGGGGAGACTGGGAAGCCGGTGGCTGAGGTGACTAATGGGCAGGTGATGGATTGGATTAAGAATGATGAGAGTATTAAAGGGTCGATCGAACTAGATGCGAGTTTTGAAAACTTTTTTACGAATTTGGTAATTGCGTCTTTGCGGCCTTTGAGGCAAATTGCGACAGAATCTGAAAGCGCGATCGAACAATTAACAGTTAAGCAGGTCGTGGCGTGGTTTGTGAAGGACGGGAAAATTCGCCGAGAACAGGGAACCGAGGCGGCTTTTTTGGATTTGTGAGTTAAAGGTCGATCGGGCTCACCCCTAAACCAAGCCTCAAACCCCGATAATTCCAGCGGTTTCGGGCGATCGAAAAAAAGTTTTGACAAAGGGGTTGACAGACAAAGGAAAACTTGATAAGGTAATTAAGTCGAGCGAAAGAGATGCAGCGCATCAAGCTTAAAATTAAGCTAAACGCAGACACAGGATTAAAAGTTTTCAAAGCTTTCCTGGTGCTTATGATGTAATGGAACCACTCCGATCCATCCCGAACTCGGTTGTTAAACGTTGCTATGGCGAAGATACTCGGCGGGTCACTGCCCGGTAAAATAGCTCAGTGCCAGGTTAATAATAAATTAAAGCTCTTTTCCCGCAACAACGGAAAAGGGTTTTAGTTTTTTGGTGATTATTACTCATCTACACAAAAGCTCGTCTAGGGCCCTTTGTAGAAATCTCAATATTCTGGGCCAGCAGCAGATTTTGGGTCGATCGAACTTGATGCGAGTTTTGAAAACTTTTTTACAAATTTGGTGGTGGCGTTTTTGGATTTGTGAGTAAAAGGTCGATCGACCCCACCCCCAAACCCGGCCTCAAACCCCGATAATTCCAGCGGTTTCGGGCGATCGAAAAAAAGTTTTGATAAAGGGGTTGACAGACAAAGGAGAACTTGATACAGTAATTAAGTCGAGCGAAAGAGATGCAGCGCATCAAGCTTAGCATTAAGCAAAACGCAGACACAGGATAAAAAGTTTTCAAAGCTTTCCTGGTGCTTATGATGTAATGGAACCACTCCGATCCATCCCGAACTCGGTTGTTAAACGTTGCTATGGCGAAGATACTCGGCGGGTCACTGCCCGGTAAAATAGCTCAGTGCCAGGTTAATAATAAATTAAAGCTCTTTTCCCGCAACAACGGAAAAGGGCTTTAGTTTTTTGGGGAGTTATTAGGCATCTACACCACAGCAAGTCTTGGGCCCTTTGTAGAAATCTCAATATTCTGAGCCAGGAACAGATTTTGGGTCGATCGAACTTGATGCGAGTTTTGAAAAGTTTTTTACGAATAGGGTGGTGGCGTCTTGGCGGCATGAGAGGCAAGTTGCGACGAACCGATGCGGCTTTTTGGGATTTGTGAGTTAAAGGTCGATCGGCCCCACTGGCAAATAATACGTCAAACTCGGCGATTGGGGGCAGTTTCGGGCGATCGAAAAAAAGTTTTGACTTTGGGGTTGACAGACAGGGGGAAACTTGATACAGTAATTAAGTCGAGCGAAAGAGATGCAGCGCATCAAACTAAACGCAGACACAGGATTAAAAGTTTTCAAAGCTTTCCTGGTGCTTATGATGTAATGGAACCACTCCGATCCATCCCGAACTCGGTTGTTAAACGTTGCTATGGCGAAGATACTCGGCGGGTCACTGCCCGGTAAAATAGCTCAGTGCCAGGTTAATAATAAATTAAAGCTCTTTTCCCGCAACAACGGAAAAGGGCTTTAGTTTTTTGGTGAATTATTAATCATTCTCTTTATGGCTTGGCGGTTGAAACCGCTACTACAAAAACGAAGTCCGCCTCCGCGGACTGAAGAATAAGAGGTAAAAATTTATGAAGATTAGTTATGATTCCGAAATTGATGCTCTCTACATTAGACTTGTAGAAGGTAAGCATCAGTGTCGCACTTTACAGTTAACTGACGAAATTGCTTTAAATATTGGGGAAAATGAGTTATTGGTAGGGATAGAAGTTTTAGATGCTACACAGGTTTTAGGTAGTGGAAATGTACCTAATGTAGTGCTAGAAAATATAGCTTTTACTGTAGCTTAAATAGGGAAATCAATCGCTACCTGTGTAAAGATAAGTAAGGATGAGTGGAAAAATGATCCGTACTTTTGATGCAAAATTTTATACAGATTTACTTGTTCGCTATCAGCCAAAACCGATCGCAAATGAAGCAGAAAACGAGGCCGCGATCGCTCTCGCTTGCGAACTGGAACACCGCCCTATGCGATCGCTGGAGGAAGAGCTATTTCTGGAGCTTTTGATAACGCTGATTGAAAAATTTGAATCTGAAAATTATCCGATTCCTGCAGGAAATGCTGCTTCAATGTTGCAACATTTAATGGATGCGAGAAATTTGGAGAAATCTGATTTGATTCCTGTTTTGGGAACGGAAACAGAGGTTGATAAAGTTTTTGTTAGCGGAAGGGCGATCGAAATAGATGAAGCCCGGAAATTAGCCGATTTTTTCCAAGTTGATATTAGTTTTTTTCTTTAAGTGCGATCGGGTTTACTGTTATCAAACAGAATCGCACTGATGATTGCATTTGTATCAAAAACGTAGCGCATCTCACTCCTCAAAAAGAATTGAATCCAAAATTTCTGGGGTCAATCCTCGCGCTTGAGCATTCCGACTAATCTCACTCATTACCTCCTCTAGAGGTCTTTTGTTTCGAGTTACATCACTAAGTTTCAGGCTAAGTAATGCCTCCAATTTACGACGCTGTTCTTCAGAAGCAGCCTCAAATATCTTAGCAACTTCAGCATTAACGCGAATTGTGATCGTTTTGGTTTGCATGATGGTTATGTGATGTTTCAATGGCTGTTTTCAAATAAGCTATAGAATTGCGGGTCGAACCATATTTTAATACCATCATAACCAGCGATCGCCCTTAATTTTAGCAGTCAATAGTGGGCGATCGCCTTCCGCCTCCCTCATAGCCAGAATCGCGGGCAAAAGTTACTGCCTAAACTGTGCTATATTTTTGGCTAATTTGTCGAAGCAATTTAGTAAAATTGTCCTTGTCAGATTCATTTAAAAACCTATCTACTACCTCTTTTAACCTAGACAAGTCATTGGTATAGTTCTTGTCAGATAGCTGTGACACTACTTGCGACGAGAAAAATCTTACTAAATCAGGTTCATTAGATAAGACATCTACAACATCTTTCAACTTAGACAAGTTCTGACTGGACTTCTCGTCTGATAAAATAGCTACTGCATTTTTTAATTTTGGCAACTTGTTTTTATACTTCTCATTAGAAACCAGATCCGATAAGTTTTGGTCACTCCCCACTATAGCTACTAACTCTTGCAACTTAGATAAATTGGTAGAGTATTTCTCGTCTGACAAAATATCTACTACTTTTTTCAACTTAGACAATTCCTGTTTCTGGTTCGGCTCTGATAGCAGTGAAGTTAATTTGCTTTCCGCCTTGACAAATTTTGCTAAGTTTTCATAGTTAATGACCTGAGCATCTGAAAGAATTATTTTCCAAGCCATTTTTGCGTTTGTAAATACAACCCCCTCTTTGGCATCCTTAAAAACACTGTTGTCTATCAAAGCGATTACTTTTTCTCCAGACTCAAGAGATAGCCATGAAGACAGCGCTTTGGATAGTTTATCTAATGGAATATTAGGAGCAGAAAATCCATCTTTAATGCCATTTGTTGGACTTACATTCTTTTGTAAAAAATCTCCGAAATCATCCGCAATGATATTTTCAGTATAGGTGTAGGATCGAGTTTCTAACTGGTGGAGCACGGATGAATCGCGAGTCTTTCCACCTTTGAGTAATGACCAAATTAAAAATGCTGTACCCGATGCAACAAGAGCTGTACCGCCCGTGATTAAAGTGAGTCCACCAATAGCCGAAATAGTGGCAGTAATAGCAGCAGCACCAGACAATGTACCGGCTACTCCCAAAGCACTCGCAGCAGTCCAAGCAGCTAAAACAGTTGCAGCACCGGCGATTGTTCCTGTACCAATTGCAATTCCCAGATTTTTTTGGTCTTCGCTATCCATTTCTGAAACTAACGCAATAGACAGCAGTCCTGCGGCTCCTATTAGCGCTGCTCCTCCTGTTGCTACTGCTAAACCACCCAGCATTCCTAAACCACCAGATGCGACAGAACCACCACCTAAAACAGCTAAAGTCGCGTTGGTTGCAGCCGCTCCTGATAAACTACTAATACTAACACCCGTAGCGGTTTCTACTCCAAGTGTACTAAACACTCTCGTAGCTTGTGGAACAATTGCTGCTCCTTTGTCTTTAGCATCCGTCAGTTTCTTTTTCAATACTTTAACAGTTTGGATAAAATCATAGGCTTTTTCAGCAGAAGCCATTTGACTATCTAAATTTTGTTTCCTTGCTATCGAGTAAACAGCTTTAGCATTTTCTGGGATTTTGGCTTTGTCAATGAAGGAGTCTAGCGACTTCAAGGTTGCTGTATCTTCTACTGTCTTGCCATCGCGCACCTGCTGATAAGTTGACTGGTAATTTTTCTTTTGTTCATCAGTCAATTGGCTTTCAGTAATCTGTTTGACCAGAATAAAATCAACTGTTAATGCTCTTGAGTTGGCAATGGCTAAAGAGTAGTTCTGCTTGATTTCTAAAGGCAGTGCAGAAGCGGCAACAATTGAGTAAATATCTGTGAGTGCCTTAAAGTCAGGAACAGGTTCGCCGGCGCGGACGTATGCAGAAGTTCCTCTGATTAGTTTCTTCTTTGCCTCAGTCAGTTTAGATTGAGCCAAGGTCGATTCAATGGCTTGCTCAATTCCGAGTAAGCGTGAATTGGTACTGGCGATTTGGTAGCGCTCTTTAATTTTGTTGTCTAGCTTTGAGGACGATATCACATAATCAAGAAAATCCAAGGCGATCAGATCGTCAATATACTCACCATCTTCAACTTGCTCGTAAACAAATTTGCATTTCGCTTTGCTTGCTTCTTCGACAAATTGCGTATTTTTGTCAATTTCTTGATAAATTTCCTCTTTTATTCCGAGTTGTCTATCGTATAAGGGGCTCTCCTGAGTTTATGGTGTAAAATGTACCTACTAATACATTTACCGTTATGAGCTTCCATCTAGACTATCTATTAGCCTTGCCGGGAGTCAGGGTTGAAACTTGTACTCAAGTTGAGGGAAAAATTTTCTTGGGACTGAGCATTTTATCAGAAGGAATTGTTTGTCATCATTGTAACAATCCTACCGAAAAACTGCATCAAAATCGACCAATTTTAGTAAGAGATTTGTCTGTTTTTGGTCGTCCTGTATATCTAAAAATCCCACGACGGCAGTTTTACTGTCCTCGTTGTCAACGGTATCCCACAGAAAAATTAGATTTTTTGGACGTTAAAAGACGGCATACTCAACGATATGAACAAGATATTTATGAGCGTGTAAAACAATCGAGCATGGAGCAAATTGGACGAGAAGAAGGACTGAGTTATGACGAAATAAAAGGAATATTTGAGCAGGTAAACACCCTCAAGAAAAAACCGAATTGGCAAGGGGTTAAACGAATTGGTCTGGATGAGATAAGTATGCGAAAAGGTCAAGGAAATTTTGTGACTGTTGTGAGTGACCTCGGCGAAGGTAATTTAATTGAGATGATTGATTCTCATCGCTGTGAACAAATCATTGAAGTCCTTATAGAACAACCAATTGAGGTTCGTGAACAAGTTGAGGAAGTGAGTGTTGATATGTGGGGAGGATTCCCTAAAGTTATCAAAAAAGTATTCCCAAACGCCAAAGTTATTATTGATCGTTTTCATGTAATGAAAGTAGTTAACAAAGACTTAAATAAGTTACGTAGAGCAGCCGGAATAACAGACAGGCAAAGTAAATATTTATTATTAAGTAATCGAGTAAATTTAAATCCTCTTCAGATTGATAAATTAGAATTGACACTAGGAAAATCCGAATGTTTGCGAATTGCGTATGAGATGAAAGAAAAATTTAGAGAAATATATGAGACTAATTTGACGGTCAAAGAAGGGCAGAACAAAATCAAAGAATGGCTAAATCATGCACAAGTATTTTTTAGAGAATCTGCATCAACAATTGAGAATCATTTTGAGGGTATTTGCAACTACTTTCTTCATCGCACCACAAGTGGAGTCATGGAAGGAATCAACAATCGGATTAAGTTGATAATGCGGCAAGGGTATGGTTTTTCTAATTTTAATAATTTTAGGAATCGCGTATTAGCTTGCTTTTCTGATTAGATAAACTTATAACCATAAGTTCAGGAGAGCCGTATAAGGTATGCAAAACTACAGTAATATCTTTACCGTCTTGACCGCGCCCTTTGATGGTAATCTCTTGGCTATCTTGAGCTTTGGAGGGAATTTCCACCAGGCAAGGTTCTCCCGATCGCAAAGTAAAAGTTTGCTTTCCTCCTACTCGGGCTGTGGTATAAGGAACAAAAATATGATAGTTCTCCAAGGTAGAGAAATTTTTGCCTAATCCCTCGCTATCAGCCATAGCGCTAGCTGGATCAAGCAAGTCTTTTGTCAATAAACCCAAAGTACCTAAAGCAACATAACTAAGAAAAGAGCGACGGTTGAGAGGAGAAATATTTAGGTGAGTCATAACTGAGTATTTGTAGCTTGAATGTAGTTTTTAGGCGAAATAATCAAATCCGAACTCTAATTTATCAAGTTCGTTACTTCCAAATTTACTAGCAAACTTACCCTTAGCCCTAGTGGCCCACCCCAAAGCCTCTGCTTGCTCATAAATCAGATGAGCTTGTTTCTTCGGCGCCAATTTTCCTTGCGACAAAGCAAACTCACTCTATTAAATCACCGACACCCAACTTTGTCAACAGGTGATTGACTACAAAAGTGCCCCTGTTGAGCAAACTGTAATTAAGCCAACAAGGACATCCGCGTGGCCAGATTATCTTGCAACTTGCCTAAAATTACCCGATCGACTATTGTTCCTAATAGATATCATCTTGATATAACAACCAACAAAAACATGACAGCAATATTACCGCCTTGGATAGTTTTAGACTCCCTATTGCACAACTGGCTACTAGAAGATATCGGTAGGGGCGATCGCACAACATCGGCTTTATTTCCCGCAAACAGCATCCAGGGTACTGCTAAATGGATAGTCAAAGAAGCTGGAGTCATTGCCGGATTGCCAATTGCCGATCGCACATTTAAACTTTTAGACAGCGGCCTCAGTTTCATCCCCCAAGTACCGGAAGGGAAACTGTGCGAAAAAGGAGAAGTAATCGCCGAGATTTCCGGCAATTTCGATGCGCTGCTAACCGGAGAAAGAGTAGCATTAAACTTGGCAATGCGTTTGAGCGGCATCGCTACTTTAACTCAAAAATATGTTGACAAAATTGCCGATTTACCCGTGCAATTAGTGGATACGCGCAAGACAACGCCGGGGTTGAGATTGTTGGAAAAATACGCAACTCAAGTCGGCGGTGCTTGCAATCACCGGATGGGATTAGATGACGCGGTGATGATTAAAGACAATCACATTGCCGCGGCTGGAGGAATTGCAGAGGCGATCGCCCTAATTCGCAATTCTATCCCCTATCCGCTGACAATCGAAGTCGAAACCGAAACTCTGGCTGAAGTAGAGACAGCTTTGCAGCACAAAGCCGATATTATCATGTTAGATAATATGTCCTTTGATTTGATGCGGCAGGCAGTGGCAATAATTCGCCAAAAGAGCGATCGGGTAAAAATTGAAGCTTCCGGCAATGTTACTTTAGAAACAATTAGAAGTGTAGCGGAAACCGGAGTGGACTATATTTCTACCAGTGCTCCGATTACGCGATCGACTTGGCTGGATTTGAGCATGAAAATTAATAGTAATACCCGCAGTCCGGCAGAGGTTTAAACCCCTGCCTCAAAGCTGAAGTCCTCTAAAAGAGGACTAAGAGATATCTCCAAAAAAGAACTTGAAACCCAAGTCAAGCCTAAGCTAAAATCTAATTTCTGGAGAAGTCTAATGAATTATTCAGTCCTCTTTTAGAGGACTTTCGCTATGAGCCAGGGGTTTAAACCCCTGGCGGTATTTGGGGTCGGATCGATATTGCGGCTGAAGTTGGTACCAATGGGCAATGCCGTGTCCGACCTTGCTGAGAGTCAACTGTCAACTATTGGTTAGTTATTACCAATAACCAATAACCAATAACCACTAACTACTAACAAATTACTACTTAGAGATAAAATGAACCCAAAAATGCCCGTCAGGTATACAGAGGCTGCGGATTAAGCGGTAAGTATAGTGCAAGTAAGCACCGCTGACACTTGTATCGTAGCCAGTTCGGAACCACTCGCCATAGGGATCGTGAACGAAGAATCCCTCGCTGTCGTAGCCTGCGACAACTATAATGTGACCGAAAGACGTGAAGTATCCGTGGATGACAGCGGGATTTCCGCTGGCTAGCCAATCTTGAACGTCATCAATAGTTGCATTCTCGGTAAAGAAATCTTGAGCGCCGTAATCTCTAACAATTTTTGCTAAATCGTAGGGATCCCAACGACTGTAACCTTTGGCGATCGCATATTCGTAAAGTTCGTCTTCATATTGCCCGGTTTGTTTGCGCCGTGGCACCTTCAAAAAGTCCAGACACATCGCTAATGAAGTTACATTGCAAGAACCTGTAGGATTATTCAAGTTATCCATTTGCGATAGATAAGGAATGCCAAGCCTGACAGTTGGGGGATTAGGTTTCGGAAAAAGCAGAATGCTGTCTTGAGTAATTTGAGCGTGTCCTCCGAAAACATACCAAACCCCTGAACCTTTGAAAGACTCGTTGCGGAGAGCAACTCTGATGTGACAGCGAGCCGGAGCAAAAGCCAGGATCTCCAACTCTTTTCCGGCTGGTATTACTTGTTTTTCTGAGTCCTGAAGTTGAGAAGACGCGACCGGTTTTGATTTAAAAATGGTGTCTCTGAGCGTTTTCAGGATCAGGGGCTGTGTGGGAATGTCCTCTGGTTTGGTTTCGATCAGCTTTTTGGCTGTGACTGCTCCCAAAAAACCCGCTTCGCCGCACTTCATCAGAGTTTGAAATCGGTGGAGGGTGGCGGTAGAGAGAGGGCCAAAAATTCCGTCTACGGGAGGTTTCAGTAAACCTAGGTCAATGAGGCGACTTTGAATTTGGCCACTGAGTTCGTCGTCTGCAGCGATTGCTTTGGCATCGTACCTAATGTTTGAGTTGAGAAAGTTTTGTAATTTCATGCTTGCGTGCCCTGTCAGTCGATTTTAGATTTTAGATTTTAGATTTTAGATTTGACAATTACGACCGCAGATAAATCAGGTGGCCCCAGACCAAATTGCTTGATTGTCAATAATTCCCTGTTTATCGTCTCATAAAATTACGGTGATTTTACCGATCAATCGATTTTAGATTTTAGATTTTAAATTTTAGATTTTAGAATTACGATCGCCAATAAACCCGGTTTTCCTAGAGTACATTGCTGGCTCATCAATAATTCCCAGTTTATCGTCTCATAAAATTACGGTTATTTTGCCGATCGATCGATTTTAGATTTTAGATTTTAGATTTTAGAATTACGATCGCCAATAAACCCGGTTTCCATAGAGTACATTGCTGGCTCATCAATAATTCCCAGTTTATCGTCTCATAAAATTACGGTTATTTTGCCGATCGCCCGTACCTTAAAGGCTTCATACTAATTATTGGATACAAAACCTTCAAGGCGAGAGCCGATCGAATTTCACGCACTATTGACTAAAAATCCCTCGTGCGCGTTGACATTGTTTCTGCCGAATTCCGAATGCCGTTGGATGGCTCAAAAGCAGAGGGATGGCAGAATTGCCCTGTTGAGGCGAAGTCAGATTTATGCTTCTTCCGGGCGAATTACCACAACACCCATCGCGTCGGGAGACAGATATTTGACAGCAGCTTCTCGGAGATCCTCGGCAGTCTGAGCTTGGATGCAGGCGGCATAGTTGAGGGCGGGAGCGATATCTCCTACCATCGACTGATAGTAACCGTACAAACTTGCTCGATCGCTCGGAGTTTCGTTACCAAAGATAAACCGATTTGCTACTTGAGTGCGGATGCGGGAAATTTCGGCATCTGTCACCAGTTCGGTTTGGAGAGTGCGGATGTGTTGGACGATGGCTGCTTCCACTGCGGCCAAGTTTTCTGTCGGTAGTTGAGCGGAAATTGAGAATACACCGCCTAGTCGCTGAGTCATGTTGCTGACCGAAATTGACGAAACTAGCCCTTTTTCTTCGCGCAAATCCTGAACCAAGCGAGTTGTGCGGCCGTGTCCCAAAATTGTCGCCAAAACGTCGAGGGCATAAGTTTCGGACATTTCCATGAAACCTGGCACTCGCCACATCACGATCAGTCGGGCTTGCTGAAGGGCAGAGTCTACAAATTCGCGGCGGACTGTTTCTGTAAACGGCGATTCTTGGCCGTAGTTCAGGATTTGGGATTCTGGGTGAAAGTTACCGACAGCAGGCACATTTATTTTGTTGTTTTGTGCTGTACTTTTTGCTGCAAAACTGTCTGCGACAATTTCTATTAGTTGATCGACTGGCAAATTGCCTACAGCTACGGCTGTCATGGCCCCTGGGTGATATCTGCTGCTGTGGAAATCCCGCATTTGTTGGGCTGTCAACTGTTCGATTACGGCAGTCGGGCCGAGTACCGGTCGCTTGTAGGGCAGGACTTCAAAGGCTAATTCCATCGATCGCTGATAGGTGCGGCGGCGGGGATTGTCTTCCGATCGTCTAATTTCTTCTAAGACTACCAGCCGTTCTCGATCGAAGGCGTCGTCGGGAATGCTGGCGTTGAGCAACACATCGACTTGCAGGGGAGCTAGTTCGGCAAAATCTTTAGGAGCTGTGGTGATGTAGTAGTTAGTGTAATCTTGGCTGGTGGCAGCATTGGTGACAGCGCCGCGCTGTTCGATCGCGCGTTCAAATTCGCCACTGGGAATGCTGGGAGTTCCCTTAAAAATCATGTGTTCTAAAAAGTGAGCCATGCCGTTAATGTCGTCTGGTTCGACGGCTGAGCCTAAATTGAGCCACACGCTGAGGTTAACAGCATCGACCGGCAGGTGTTCGGCTATAACTGTGAGGCCGTTGGGGAAATGGCGGATTGTTGGGGCGTTGAGGGGCGATCGGGCGGAGGTTTTGATTAGGGTGGATGTCATTGCGCTTTTAAATTTATCTTGTTCTTTATATCTTAAAGGGTCATCCGATTTTAGATTTTAGATTTTAGATTTTAGATTGATCCCACGGCTGATGGTTGGTGGGGATGTTGTCGGGGGCGCTCGCGAGCGTTAATTTATCCTAATAGTTGCCTAATTCCTCAGTTTTTTTGTGATAGCAAAAGATGGAAAATCGAAGATGGAATAAAAACTTAATATTTCCACAGCCGGCTTTTCAACGATTTTGGCGATCGACTTCGGGGAAAATCGGCTTAATTTTGACTGTAGCGCTGACGATCGCGGCACTGTTGGCCCCCCTACTTTCCCCTTACGATTCGGCGGTCGATCGAGATTATTTGTCGCGCTTAGTGGCTCCTAGCGCTAAACATTGGTTTGGCACCGACAGTTTGGGGCGAGATTTGTTGGTGCGGGTGTGGCACGGATTGGGGATATCTTTACTCGTCAGCCTGGTTTCTGTGGGTGCGGGTTTAATTGTGGGAACGCTTTTGGGGCTGGTGGCCGGGTATTTTCGGGGGTTGCTGGAAATGGCGATCGGCACTTTGGCGGATATTTTGTTAGCTTTTCCTTCGATTTTACTGGCGATCGGCGTTGTTACCGTCACCGGGCCGAGCCTGCAAAGCGTAATTATCGCCGTCAGCCTCGTGCAAATTCCGATTTACATCCGCTTAACTCGCAGTATGGTGCTGTCTCTGCGGGAACAAGAATTTGTTTTGGCTGTCAAGGCCTTGGGCGCCAGCGACTTGCGGATTATTTTTCGCCACATTTTGCCCGGAAGTCTCGCGCCTTTAGTTGTACAAGCAACTCTTTCGACTGGTACCGCGACACTAGAAGCTGCCGGTTTGGGTTTTTTGGGTTTGGGCGCACAGCCGCCGGTTCCTGAGTTGGGGACAATGCTTTCTGATGCTTTTAAGGGCGGATACGCTCTTTCGTCTCCTTGGACTATTTTGTTTCCCGGTTTGCTGATTACCTTGACTGTTCTGGGTTTCAACCTTTTGGGGGATGGCCTGCGAGACGTTTTAGACCCCAGAGGGAATTAGAGGGGAAGTGGGGAATTTATACTTTTGCCTTTTACCTTCTGCTTTCTTCCCTCTGCGCCCTCTGCGCCCTCTGCGGTTCATGCCCTCTTCCTTCCTCCTCCCTCTAAAATCTAAAATCTAAAATCTAAAATCGATCGACTTGACTGCTGTCACGATCTACGCGAAACTTTACATACAACTGATGTATTGCTTCTACCTATTAATAACTTCTGTTAAGTTGTGACTCAAAACCTATCAATTAGTCAAAATTGATATAGCGCTTTGTCAGTCAGCCAACTCTCAAGAAGCTACTTCAGGAGGCATCGTCCCTGGCTTGCTGGTGTCGGTGTCTGTTCTCAATATTCCTATTCAGTCAGCCCGCATTATGGAAACACTAGAGTTTGTGATCTATCCAGATGGCCGCGTACAGGAAACAGTCACCGGCATTGTCGGTGCTTCCTGTGCTGAGGTAACGGCTGCAATTGAAGCTCAGCTCGGCGTGGTGCTTCACCAAGAGTCAACATCTGAATATTTCACGCAAGCGCTGCATCAGTCAGCCGAAGCGACGGCCCAAGTGGCTTTTAGCGATTGGTAATTTTTTTTGTTGAGTTCACTTAAATTTTTTTGGAATCACCATGTCACACTTTAGCCAAATTAAGACCCAGATCCGCAATTTGAATTCTTTGGAAGCTGCTTTAACTGACTTGGGTATCGACTGGAAGTCGGGTCCAACTGAGGTGCGTGGCTATCGCGGCCTAACCAGCACCGCTGAGGTCGTGATTGAGCAAACAAACGGCTACGACGTAGGTTTTAGCTGGAACGGGACTGAGTATGAATTGGTGGCTGACTTGCAGTTTTGGCAGCAAGCTTGGTCTGTAGACCGTTTTCTGAATAAGGTGACTCAGCGCTATGCTTACCATACTGTGGTGAATGAAAGCGCTAAGCAGGGTTTCCAAATTTCTGAGCAAAAGCAAAATCAAGACGGTTCGCTCCGCTTGGTGGTGCAACGCTGGTGCGCTTAATAATTTTTTTTCGAGATTTTTGCAATCTTGTCTCATCAAAGTCCGCTTTTGCGGACTTATTTACTATTGTGGGGGTCTAAATGTCTGAGCTTTCTGGACTCGGAATAGATACAGCAATCGATCGCTCTGGTTTAGAGCCGGAGTTGGGGGGATTTTTGCGGGATGCGCCCGATCGCTCTGGTTTGGAACCGGAGTTGGGCGGGGTATTGCGCCAAAAAGGTGTCTATGTTGATGAAATTACCTGCATTGGCTGCAAGCACTGCGCTCACGTTGCTCGCAATACTTTTTATATTGAACCGGATTACGGTCGATCGCGCGTAGTTCGACAAGACGGGGATTCTGAAGAGTTGATTGCTGAGGCGATCGACACTTGTCCGGTGAATTGCATTCACTGGGTTGATTACACCGAACTCAAGAATCTGGAAGAAGAACGCAAGGATCAGGTGATTCCTGTCGTTGGTTTTCCGGTGGATATGGCGACAGTTCAGGCCGGTATTCGCCAGCGCCAAAAGAATAAGTTGGGCGATCGTAAGTTCAAAGGTAGCCATTGAAATCCCCAATTCCCATCCGCAGCTTGAAACCTGTGGCTCAAAAAACAAAAACAGCCCGCCCGGGCTGTTTTTTGTATACATTGTATAATTAAATTTATTTGAGAGGATGGTGCTCAGCGAGAATTTTCTCAACTCTAGCTTCGTCGATTCTGGCAGTTAATGTTGTTGCCTCGTTGTTATCGCGAATGGTTTTTGCTAAAGTAAAAGACGAGCCGACTGAAAAAGTTAAACCCATACCCATAAAAGCTTTCTGCCAGGGGTCTACCTCTAAATAAATGATACCTACAGTAGTGGCGGAAAGCGCAAGAATAAAAGAAACCCAGCACTGAAGTATCCAAGCATTAGTATCTTTTTGGCGTATGATTTGTTTCTGCATAGTGCCTCTAAGTCAAATATATCTTTTGGTGGATTAACTTAAAGCATAGAAAGCGTGAGTGAAGCGGTCAGGAGAGCAGGGGACAGTTTCGATAAGTGAACAGTGCGATCGAACTTTTTACTAAAAATTAAAACGCTGTAGATAGGGTTTGAGCCTCAAGGAAGACTCGCAGCGAGTGGACAGTTTTAAAACAGGACTAAGGAAAGCTTGTTTTTTCTCAAAATAGCGTAATGCACCCAGTACGCACAGGAGACGACCTGTGTAGTAAGCTTCTCCTAGTCTCGTGTTGCGCGGACGAAAGTTTGTCTAGGATCGGTTTCAACCGCCGACTTATCTTAAGCTGTTGTGCATTTAATTTGAACTGTTTATTGAAACTATTGTGGGGTGGGCTTCTAGCCCGCCCGGAATATTCCATTTAAACGCACAACAGCTTTTCTACTTATCTTACTTATCTACTTATTTTTCTGCTGAGTCTTCGCTTGTTCGATCGCAATTTCCCTCACTGCTTGGAACGAATTCAAATTCGACGCACCTTCAATTGCTTTTACCGCCAAATCTTGAACCTGTTTCAAAGCAGAATCCAGTTGTTTCGACAAGCTAGCAAGGCGCGCATCTTGATTTTGAATTGTCTGCAACATCCCTTGAATTTGCAGTTCATAATTTTGCTTTTGCCCTTCGATATCTTTAGCAGACAAATCAGCCTTAACTTTAGCTTGATAATTGCCAATATTGCGGCCGTTATCTTTCCCGTTCTTGATATTCGCTTCCAGTTCTTTCGGGAAAGCTTCTACCTTAGCTTTAACTTCGGCAGATAGTTTTTCGCGTTCCGCAATTAATTTTTCGCGTTCCGCCCACTGTTTCTCCTGTTCTTGCTGAAACTCTTCGATTTCTTGATACAGCCTTTTCTGGCGCTGTTCATATTCTTCGATGTCCATATCTCGCTGAAGATTCAAATCGTAACTATACAATTCTTCATCCCGCTGGCGAGCTTTTTGCTGATTCTCATTGCGTTCTTTAACAGCCAACTTATGGAGTTCCTGCTCTTTTTCCCACGCTTGCCGCCGTTCCAACAATTCCTGTTCAACAGTTTCGCGCTGTTCGCTGAGTTCGCCAGCAAAAGTTTTCGCGCTTTCTTCGTACTGTTGAATTAAATTGTCCAGCGTATCTTCTGCAACATCTTCTAAACTGTGCAACTCTTGCAGTTGTTGAATTTCCTCGCCCACAGTGCGCCGCAATTCTTCGACTTTACCAGCTTCTGAAGTTAATTTTTCCGACAACTCGCTGACAGCCCCACCAAAGCCAAATTGCAGCAAAATCAAATTGTCGATTGTGGACTGCATTTTTTGTTGATTTTGAGTTAAAGCCATTGGTTTTGCTGCCTCCACAATAGGTTTTTCTGGGACTGTTGCTTGTTTTTGGGAAGCGTTTAGCTGTTGGATTTGCGATTCTAACTGCGCTTTTTCTTGCGCTGCTTCCTTGTACGCTTCTAAGATTTCAGCCTTGGTGCTTTTGTCGCTAACTTTTTTGTTCATGACTTTTCATTTCTTAATAGCGTGGAAAATTTCTGTCATTTTTTCGTAAGGTGGGCATTGCACACCCTACTAGGTTTTAAGCTTTGCTGGCAAAAGCTTTCATTGCCAAATCTTGCGCTTGCTTCATCGTGGCTTGCAGTTGGGCGGAAATTTCGGCAATTTGTTCGGTTTGTCGCCCAATTGTCTGCTGTAGAGATTGGACTTTCAATTCATATCCTTGCTTAGTGCTTTCCCATTCTTTATCCACTAAATCTGCCTTGACTTTAGCTTCGCGGGAAACTTCTTGAATTGCTTCTTCTTTGGCTTTGACATAAGCCTGTTTGAGTTCTTCTTCAAATCCGGCGGCTTTTCTTTGATTCTCTTCAAACTCCGCTTGATTGTCGCTGAGGAATTTTTCCCGTTCCACCCAATTTTTCTCTTTTTCGCGAGTAGATTCTTGCAAGTCCCGTTCTAGTTTGCGCTTCGTTTCTTCGTATTCGTCGGTTTCTATTTTGCGAGTGCGCTGTAATTCGTATTGATAATCTGCTGTTTCTTCCTGGCGCTTTTTAGTTATGAGTGCAGCCTCTTCTTGAACTACTGCCTCGAATTCTTGCTGTTCTTTTTCCCAAACCTTGCGTTTTTGGGTCGTGTCTTTTTCGATAATTTCGCGTTGGTTAGCAGCGTTTTGTTCGAGCAGGGTCAATTTTTCTCGGTGCTCTTGAGTTAAAATGTGGAGGGCGTCTGCTACAACTCTGATTTGCTGCAACTCTTGCAATTGTTGGGCTTCGATTTCGATCGCGCGTTTTAATTCGTCTAATTTGGAAGATTCCGCCTTTAGTTTTTCGGAAAGTCCGCTGATGATGCTGCCGAAATCTAATTGTAAGTCGGCCAAGCCTTTGACGATGCTGTCAATTGTGTAGGTGGAAGCGACTTCTAGGAGTTGTTTGTTTTTGGCTTTTTCGGCTGACTGTTCTTTGGTTTCTACTTTGGATTCGATCTTTTTTTTGTCTGCTAAAATCTGCTGAAAGTTTTGCAAAATTTGGGCTTTGCTATCCTTGGCAGTTGCTAGTGTCATAATTGTTTCTTCTCCTGATTATAACTTTTCGAGGCTTTTGAGTGAGACTTTCTCAGTTATTCTAAGTTGCGGAGTTGGCTGAGAATAGCTTGGTATTTTCTGGCTGCGTCGGGTTTTTCTTCGGGATTGGCGCTGGCTAGAGTTCTGAGAATTTTCCAGCAGCGATCGCACCGATTTCCTTCCCAGCAGGCGCACTCATCAATTATACTCAAAAGTGCGCCTTTTAGCAATTGATTTTCGGCTAACAAAGCTCGGTAATTCCGCTGGACTGATTCGGCAACTAAAGTCATGTGCTGGAAGTCTTCGGTGAGACTTTCGATGTCGTTAACTGCGTCTGCCCGAATTTGGTCGAGCAGCTCAAGATTCTCTCTCAAACGACTTTCTTGCAGGTTTGGTTTGGTTTTCAGCTTGGTTAATTTCTTCATTTCAGTCTGTTATAACAGTTATGGCAAAGGCGCGATTAAATCGCGCCTTTACAACAAAATTAGAACAAGTCAGCAGTTAATTGCTCTTCGGCTGGCGGCAGCGAAATACTGCCGTTGGAATTCAAAGCCATAGCATCGTTTTCACCGCCAGCGTGAGCAGCCATCAAGCAGGCAACTTGCTGCGCCGGCAGGTTATCTAAACACACCATTGCCCTTGTTCCTTCTAAGTCAATCATCCGCGATTGATTGCTAGAATCTGACAAAACTGCTGCGGCTTGGTCGATAACCGCCCAATCTTTCCGCTCGTTCCAAGACCATTTTAAGCTGTAGTAGTTGATCGGTTTTACTACTCCGCTGTCGTCTGGTTTCTGGCCGGAATGCTTGACAAATTCGGGAACAAAAATTCCGGTTGCAGGTTCTACGCCGCGAGATTGAACTGATGCTACCAAGCGGTTAAAATCGTTCAAGCTGCGGTTTTTGATGTAGGTCACCATGACAACTCCTTGCGGCAGTTCGCCACTTTCTGCGACAAACCACAGTTGACCCCACAGTGTGTGGGAAGTTTGACCGAGGGAACCGAAGAATTTGGAGAATTTGAGGATTGTCATGGAACACTTGGAACCGTAGTCTGTATCGCCGATCGCCCATTGGCCACTTTGGCAATTGTTACGCACTGCGATCGGGATTTCTGGTACTAGCAAAGCATTGCTCGGTTTGGCACCAAATACTGAAAATGTAGGTCTTTCTTGTGTTTTAGTAGTCATTGTTCGTTTTTCCTTAGTTATTTATTGCTGCTTTACGGAGAATTGGTAGTTGGTAATCCGTTAAATCTCGTACATTGCTCGTAGCAGAACTTCGATTACCTAATGAGATGTGTTGTCGCTTTTGGTTCTGGATAGGTATACTCAAGCATCGCCTCTTGTTGAGCTTTGATAATCCGCAGCGCGGCGAGCAAATGCTCTAACGTTTCTAAGTGCGCTGGGGTGAAGTGGATGCTGAAGCCTTCGCCATCCCGCGCGTAGCCCGGACAAACCAGTGAGGCTGAGCTTTGTTCTTCGTGGGTGGCGATGTATAGCCAGTCATCGTCTTCGAGCTTGTAATGCGTGTCTGTCCAGGTTCTCAGCATTTGCGATCTGCTCCTCCTTATTTGCTGCGTACAAGCGTTTTGACGCCCAGCGCTTCTCACTCCTCTGAATTTAAAGGCGCTATATGTAGCGTGTGAGCTAGGCTAATTTGCACCGTTAAATCTACCAGTCTGGGTTAGCGGGTTGATTAAACCGTCAACTAACCTCATGGTAGCGCGGGTTGATTTTCCCGTCAAGTATTTTGTTGAACTTTTCATCAAAACAGGCTAGAATGCTTGTCAGGAGGCGAAAAACCGTGGAACAAACATTTGGAAGACTGATCCGTCAAGCTCGCAAGGACAAAGCTTACTCACAACGTGAGCTAGCAGCTATGCTAAGTGTGGACTTTACTTATTTGTCGAAGTTGGAGAACGATCGAGCGGATTATGCGCCAAAAGAGGAGGTAATCCGAGCATTAGCGCGAAATCTCGACATAAACGAAGAGGAATTGATTTTCCTGGCGGGGAGACTGCCGCAGCAGTACGAAGCGCTGCTGAAGCAGAATCCGAAGGAAATGCAGGCTCTTTTCCGCCGGATGCAAGAAAATCCAGATTGGCTCAAACAGTCTTTTGAAGCGTAAGAGAGGCCCCTCATAGTGAGTATTTTTAAGCCGTATTGCTTCTATCCCAAAGAATCGATCGAGCGTTTGGCAAATGACATCTTGATGCAGATGCAGAAAACGCAAAATTTTGCTCCGAGATGGCCTTTTGATGCGACAACGGTTGCTGATTTTCTGGATTTGGGCGTAGTTTGGGAGTGCATTGAGCCGGATGAAGAAGGTGCGATCGCGGCGAGGATTTTGCCGCAGCAGCGGTTAATCGAAATCAACGAACAGATTCTCGAAAAACCCCCAGGCTTCATCGAATCGACGATCGCCCACGAAATCGGCCACTGGGTGCTACACGTCAATCAAGACGAAGCAGACGGCACTGTGGAACAGTTGGAATTAAACTTAGGGAATGAAGGAAAAACCGCCCAGGATGTCGAGGAACCGTTTGTTTGTCGGGGTGCGAGTGCTGAGAATAAGGTTTTGTCGATCGAATGGCAAGCGCAATATTTTGCAAGCTGTTTGTTGATGCCTCGGTGTATTTTGGAGGAAAAAAGACAGGGACGCGATTTAACTAAGTGGTCGCATTTATACAAAATGAGAGATGAATTGGGAGTGAGCATTTCCAATTTGACCAACCGCTTGCAAGAATTCGATTGGATATATATTCCCAAGGGAACTCGCGAGATTTATGCCGGGAAAGATGCCGCAAACGGGCAGCAGCGGTTGTTTGGATAAAATTTGATTAAATTTGAGATGAGAGAATTGCGATCGGTTCTCCAATCTCAGATATTTAAAATTACTTTCTAATTAAGTTACATTTTATGCTAACCAATATTGAAATCCTGCTGGCAGCTTGTGAGGAATTAAATATCCCTTACGAAATCCTGCATCCTTCCCAAAACTTGATTAGACTCAAACAGGGCGGCGAAGAATTTTATTTTGTCAATTACATGACGCCATTTAACAGCGCGTCAGTAGCAGAGATTTTTAAAGACAAAGAATATACCGATCAACTATTAAACGGCAAAATAAATACTCCCCGAACTCTCGGTTTTGTCTCCCCTCACTGCGAGGAGAAGTATAAAAAGTATTTGATTTTCCCAGATATTGAATCAATAGTTTTAGAAGTAAACAAAAAATTCGCTTTCCCGGTGATTCTCAAAAGAAATCGCGGTTATGGTGGCAACAATGTTTTTTTGTGTGAAAGTAGAGAGCAAATTAAAGCAGCCCTAGAAATTATATTTAACGTCAACAGCAAAGATTATGACTATGTGGCGCTAGCTCAAGAATACATCGAAATTGCCCACGAATATCGGGCTGTATTCTGCAAAAAAAAGCTAGTTTTGCTGTACGAGAAAGACAAATCTCAGGCGAAATTTGCGGGGAATTTAAGCCCGCTGCACTGGGAAGGTGCAAAAGCCAAACATATAATTAACCCAAATCTCATGTCTGAGATTGAAGATTTTGTTAAACCTGTTTTTGCCGAAATGGCGATTAATTATGCGGGGCTTGACATAGCACTAGATAAAAACGGAGCATATTGGTTAATTGAAATTAACTCAAGTCCCAATTACGATATATTTGTCAGAGATAACGATCGCCAAATTGTCGTAACAATGTTTAAAGGTATTCTGGATACCTTGGTTGTTAACAAAAAGTCGTAAATGCTCGATTTTAGAGAGGACATAAACTATGGACTGTCAGCAGCTTAGACAACTCATCAGCCAGCCCGAAGGTTTGAAATTAGACTTCAAACGGGAACTGCACAAATTAAAACACCCCAATAAAGATTATGCCAAGCAGCAACGCGATGAGTTCATCAGAGATATTCTATCACTAACTAATGGCAATTTTAACACCGCTGACCAAACAGGCTATCTGATTATAGGGGTTGGAGATGAGTTAAGGTCTGATGGTACGAGAGATTTATTTGATATTAGCAACCCGCTCATCCCCAAACAAATTCTGCAAAGGGTGAACTCGGCCTGCGCTCCTCCTATTCCAGATGTTCACTGTGAAACAGTTGAGATAGATGGCAAAAATATTTTCGTTGTTTCTATCCCGCCGAGTCCCCATTTACACTGGACGATCAGAGATTTAACAACACCGAGTACAACCTATTCTGCTGACACTGTTTTTATCAGGCGAAATGAGGAAATATTTCCGGCAACTCCAGAAGAGTGCGATGTCATTCTGAGGGAAAAGGAGCGATTCTTTGCCAAACCGAGGCGTGAGAAATACGATAATCTTACTCGCAGTAGTGTGGTGGAGTTTGTAGGGCGAGAACAGGATATTGAAAAGCTAGATGAGTTGTTCCAGCAACAGAAAAATCTGCCTGCTGTCGCTATTATTGGCATGGGCGGGGTTGGCAAAACAGCACTTGCCGATCGCTATGGGCAGCGACATTTACAGCGGTTAGGTGACGGTGCAGGCGGTGTTTGTTGGATTGATGTCAGAAATGGAGATGTAGGGCTTCAAATTGTGAGTTTTGCGCGGAGTCTCTTAAACCTGAAGCCGCCAGAGGATTTGGATTTACCAAATCAGTTGAGGTACTGCTGGCAAAATTGGCCATCGGGAGAGGTGCTGATTGCGTTCGATAATGTCACAGACTACAAGCAGGAGGTAAAGCCTTATTTGCCGCCAAAATCATCTGGGTTTAAGGTGCTGATTACATCGCGGGAACAGTTGGGGCGAGGTTTGGCGTATTTGCAATTGGATGAACTGAAAGCAGAGGCGGCACTGAGACTGTTGGAAGTGCTGATTGAAGATGGCCATCGCTTTCAACAGGAATTAGATGTTGCCGAACAAATATGTGAGTGGCTTGGCTATTTGCCCTTGGGGTTGGAATTAGTGGGGTGTTATCTCTATAATCGCCGGGATTTGTCGTTGGAGGCAATGCTGTCTTTACTGGAGGAAAAGCGACTCAGACACATAGCTGTCCAAAAACCTGACCCGACAATGACGGCCCAATTAGGGGTAGCTGCTGCTTTTGAGTTAAGTTGGGAGCGATTATATGAAAACGCCCAAAAATTGGGCTGTATGCTGAGTTTATTTGCCTTAGCTGACATTCCTTGGTGGCTAGTGAAAGGAGCATACCATTATCTGCTCACCTCAGAAGATGAGGAGATTGATTTAGAACTTTTGGAAGAAGCGAGAGCTGATTTATTGAATTGCCATCTGCTAAAGTATACGAGTGATACAGCCTGTCGTTTGCATCCCCTAATTCGAGAATTTTTGAGGGGGAAGCGAGAAGAATCAATACAGGTGAATGAACTGAAAAAAGCATTTGTAAACGCAATGGGGACAGTCGCGGATCAAATCCCTGACTCACCCACTTATCAGAAGATTCAAATAGCTGCTCCTGCTATTCCCCATGTCGCAGAGATAGTCAAAGACAAAGAGTTGCGGGATTTACTGAATGACAAGTATTTAACAGTGCCTTTTGTAGGCTTGGGTCGATTTTATAAAGGTCAAGGATTATACGATCAAGCATTACCTTGGTTTGAGCAATGTCTATCCGTAACTCGATCGCATTTTGGCTCAGAGCATTCCCAAGTGGCAACCAGCCTCAACAATTTGGCTTGGGTCTACCGAGCTCTAGGTCGCTATAGGGAAGTTGAACCCCTATTAGTAGAAGCTTTGGAACTGGACAAACGCTTACTTGGAGAACAAAATGTTTGCGTATCAATCAGCTTAATCAATCTCGCTAGCCTCTGCCAGCTTCAAGGTCGTTATGATGACGCTGAAACTATGTTTTTGCAAGCCTTAGAGCTAAGCAAATACTGGCGTGAAGAACAACACAAAACTCATCTAATAACCTGCTTGGAACATCTGGTAGCACTATATTTTGAACGAGGTGAATATGAAAAAGCTAAATCTCTATTAATGCGAGCTATAGAGGAGAGGAAAGACTTTAGCGATGTCAACCACTTGCCTACTTTACTGACCTATCTAGCACGTATTTACAAGCATCAGCAACGCTACCCTGAAGCTGAAAAATTTTATAAGCAAGCCTTGGAAAAAACAAAGCAGTTGGTGGGAGGAAACCATCCTGATGTCGCAATAAATCTGAATAATCTAGCGCTGTTCTACCTTGAAACAGAGTGGCACATCAACAAAGCAGAATCTTTATTGATTCAAGCTTTGGAACTGAGAAAAAAATTCTGTGGAGAAGAACATCTTGATGTGGCAACCGTTCAACATCATTTAGCAGCATTATATGATATTCAAGATCGCTATAGTGAAGCAGAGCCTCTGCATTTACAAGCTTTAAAAACAAGGATTCGCTGCCTAGGAAAAGAGCATCTGGATGTGGCAAGGAGCTTCAAAAGTCTGGCTATTTGTTATTTGCAACAGGAACACTATAGTGCAGCGGGGAGGTTAATGCTACAAGGTTTAGAAATTCTTCAGCAAAAGTTAGGCTCGAAGCATCCTGAAACTATTGAGTGCCAGATAAGCCTTGCAATGCTTTACCAATTGCTCAATTCCACAGAGAGAGACTTGCCAAATTTTAAACATAAAGGTAAGAAAGGAAAATCTCCGAAAAAGCGAAATAAATTCTGGGAACTGTAAAATTTATAAAATACTGTTTGGGGCGGTGCGTGAGTATAAACAGTCTCATCATCTAGATTCAACTATTTATTGCTCTCACGCACCCTACAGCTACAAACTTTATATCACATTCTTTCCAACACCTTAATCCCCAACAACTCCAAACCCAACTTCAAAGTCCTCGCAGTCAAATCGCACAAAATCAACCGCGAAGTCCGCAACGGTTCCTCAGCTTTCAAAACCGGACATTGCTCAAAAAATTGATTGAACTTTTGACTCAATTCAAACAAATACTGACAAATTCGATTCGGCAACAAATCGCCGCCAACAGCATTTACAACTTCATTCAACTGCAATAAATGCTTTGCCAATACCAACTCGGCATCGGATTGCAAAATCACTTTTGCACCAGCATCTAAGTTATCAAAATTAATCTCACCTTTGCGGCGAATTCCCTGCACGCGCACGTAAGCATACAGCATATATGGAGCGGTATTTCCTTGCAAAGCGAGCATTTTGTCGTAACTAAATACATAGTTGCTGGCGCGATTTTGACTTAAATCGGCATACTTAACCGCACTCAAACCAATTGTTCGAGATACGTTAGCAATGAATTCCTCAGTTTCCTGTCTTTCCTCGGCTTTTAATCTGTCTTCCAAATCTTGGCGCGTGCGGACGATCGCCTCATCTAACAAATCTTGCAGCCGTACTGTTTCCCCAGAACGAGTTTTGAGTTTTTTGCCGTCTTCTCCCAATACCAAACCGAAGGGAATGTGGACAATTTCGACATCTTCAGGAATCCAACCGGCTTTTCTCGCTACTGCAAATACTTGGGCAAAGTGGTTTGCTTGTCCCGAATCTGTGACGTAAATTATGCGCTTTGCATTGTCTTTTTGGATGCGGTAGCGCACTGCTGCTAAATCTGTTGTGGCGTAGTTGTATCCGCCGTCGGTTTTTTGGACAATTAGCGGGAGGGGTTCGCCTTCTTTATTGGTGAAACCGTCTACAAAAACGCATTTCGCGCCGTCACTTTCTACTAGCAAACCTAGATTGGTTAAATCTTCGACTACTGCGGGCAATAATGGATTGTAAAACGATTCGCCGCGTTCGGTTAATTTGATATCGAGCAAATCGTAGATTACTTGGAATTCACGGCGGGATTGATCGCACAGCAATTTCCAAGCGCGGCGGGTGTCTTCGGCGCCTGCTTGCAGTTTTACTACTTCTTGGCGGGCGGTTTCTTTGAAGGTTTCGTCTGTGTCGAAGCGCTGTTTTGCTTGGCGGTAAAATGCGACTAAATCGCCTAAGTCTAAGGCGTCAGCGGTTGTGAGGGCTTCGGGGTGAACTTCGCGCAAGTATGCGATCAGCATTCCGAATTGGGTTCCCCAGTCGCCGATGTGGTTGATTCTGAGTACGTCGTGGCCTTGAAATTCGAGGATGCGGGCGATCGCATCTCCGATGATTGTCGATCGCAAGTGTCCGACGTGCATTTCTTTAGCGATATTCGGACTCGAAAAGTCGATCGCGATTGTCTGAGGAGTTTTCGCGGGTTCAATCCCCAAACGCGAGTCGGCGGCTATGGCGCTAATTTGCGCTTCCAAATAAGCGGGTTTGAGCTTCAAATTGATAAAACCGGGCCCGGCGATTTCTGGGGTTTCGCAGATGTCAGTAATATCTAGGTTTTCGATGATTGTCGAGGCGATCGCCCGTGGGGGCTTTCCTAACTTTTTCCCCAAACTCATCGCCGCGTTGCACTGAAAGTCCCCAAAGTTGGGATTGCTGGCGGCGGCTAGCATCGGATCTGCACCTGCATAACTTTCGCCGAATGCAGCGGTGAATGCTTTTTCAAATTTTGCTTTTAACTGTTGGGCGATCGAGTTCATGTTTAATATTTTGATTGGATGTTTATTTTAAACTCTAGATTCAGCACTTTTTGCCAATAATACTCTTACTACTTAGGTAATTTCCCTCTGGTTCTCTCCCTCTGCCCCTCTGGCCCTCTCCTCACCTACTAGGAAATTTTGTACTTAGCTTTGAGCTGGTGATGCGATCAAAATCGCTGACCGTAATAGCACAGAGTACATTTTATCACAGTTGTGATCGCTACACAAATTAAAAATTATCACATCTAGCCAATGATCTCGATCGCTAGATAATTTTGTTAAATCGCTTACATTAAGGTATGTTAAAATTTTTTCAATGCACCCAAAAATCCTACGAAAGGAAGTAGTTATGTTACCTCAACCTATTTTTGGCGATCGCTCTCTGACAATCGCCTTTTATCAAGCAGTAATCGATCGCTTCTACGACGGTTTCAGTCTCTCCACCCAAGCACTATTGCGAGAGTGTACCCTCGGCTTTGCCCCTTGTCCCGATGGAGTCAAAACCTTTTTCATCATCGCGCCGAGTCTGGATGCAGCAGAGCAACTAATGGAAAAAATGGACAGTATTTTGGAGCGAGTTGCCGAACTCATGGCTGGAGTCGGACAAGTTGCCCTGTGTATAGTTCCCGCCGGCAGCGAAGCAGAGCAACCGGTTGATCTGCAAGACTTAGAAAAAGTTCCCCCAGATTGTCTGGCTTGCAAATTCTTTACAATTATATGGGCCGATGCTGCGGCCGATCGATAACTTGACAGTTAGCAACCAGCAACTCAACAAGGTTCGGCTGAACCTGTGCCTGTACCGGCGCGGGGTAGATTGTCTGTTAGTTACAATCCCTGGAATTATCGGGCAAAGCGTGTAGGTAATTCGATCGTTGGCAAGGTTGCAGTCGCAATCCTTTGCAAGTGTCAAACAAGCAGACAAAATATATATCAAAAGCCCGCTTGTCAGTCGCTCAAATTTTTACCTGCCGGCTCAAACAGCCGTGCATCTACTTTTTACATTCCCAATAAAGGCCACCAAAAAGCCGCATCAACTCTTCTGGGTGTCTCGCTTCAAAAGACAGCAGCAGGAATTAGGCGGTATCGCTAGACAATAGATTTTTGCGAAATATCTGCTGATGTTCAGAATAAGCAGAAATATTCTCAAAAATAGATAAGACTTTCGCACTTTGACCGAAAGCATCCCGGATACAAGCCCCCGGATTCATCCGTCCCGAAATAAAAAACCTGTATCCGATAAAGGAGTCCCCGAATTTATCCGTGGGGTCAATGCTTCAATTCTTTAATCTAAAATCTAAAATCTAAAATCTAAAATCGATTGACCTCAGAAACCGGGTTTCTACCCCCGCGCTTCATATTCGCGGTTGGCGGGGAAATTGACAGAAAATAGGCTATTTGTGGGAGAGTCACCAGCTAGAAACAGAGCAAAGCTTTACTCAAAAAAAGAGCAGTTTTCCAGCGACACCCCTGGCAGTGCAGAGCGATCGCACCACAGGCTCATAGAATTTGTTAAAAATTTCCGTTGAAAATTTGAATTATTAAATTTTATGCCTAACATTGGCGATAAAATCTAAGATTGAAATTCTCAAATCTGAAATCAAGGAATCATGGTAAAACTGACACCGAACCCCAGCTTTAGTTTAACAATTCGGGTTGCTCTGCCGAACCAGCCGGGAATGCTGGCAAGAGTCACCAGCGCGATCGCATCTGTGGGAGGCAACTTCGGCCAAATCGACTTGATCGAGCAAACCCGCGCCACTACCGTTCGCGATATCACCGTCGATGCTTACAGCCTCGAACATAACGAAGAAATAGTCCAAGCAGTTAAAGGACTGCCAGATATTAAAGTGATCGAGGTGTACGATCGCACTTTCAACTTGCACCGCGGCGGCAAAATCAGCGTAGTTAGCAAAATTTCCCTCAAACGCCAGTCGGATTTAGCTATGGCATACACTCCTGGAGTGGGCCGCATCTGCACGGCGATCGCCAATGACCCCCAACAAGTTTATAACCTCACAATCAAACAAAATACTGTTGCCATTGTTACCGACGGTAGCGCAGTTTTGGGATTGGGAAACCTCGGCCCTGCCGCCGCACTGCCAGTCATGGAAGGCAAAGCCATGCTATTTAAAGAATTTGCAGGTATTGACGCCTTTCCTATCTGTTTGAACACCCAAGATACCGAGGAAATTATTCGCACAGTGCAGAATATCGCCCCGGTTTTTGGCGGCGTTAATCTCGAAGATATTTCTTCTCCCCGCTGCTTTGAAATCGAAGCAAGATTGCGGGAAACCTTAGATATTCCCATTTTTCACGACGACCAGCACGGCACTGCAATTGTCAGTTTGGCAGCATTAATTAATGCCTTGAAAATCGTCAAAAAAACCATCTCAGAAGTGTGTATCGTGATAAACGGAGCCGGTGCGGCCGGAGTCGCGATCGCCCGCTTGCTGCGTAAAGCAGGTGCCCAAAACATCATCATGTGCGACTCCAAAGGCGTCCTCTCCGAAGACCGCACGGATATGAACCCAGAAAAACTAGAATTTGCCGTGGCTTCGAGCGGTACTTTGGAAGATGCGATCGCCGGTGCCGATGTATTTTTAGGCGTCAGCGCCCCCGGCGTAGTCACCCGATCGATGGTGCGTTCGATGGCCGAGAATCCCATTGTTTTTGCAATGGCAAATCCCATTCCCGAAATTCAGCCAGAATTAATTATGGAAGATGCGGCGATCATAGCAACCGGACGCAGCGATTACCCGAATCAAATTAACAATGTTTTGGCATTTCCGGGGATATTTCGAGGCGCTTTGGACTGCAAAGCTGCCACGATTACGCCCACTATGTACTTGGAAGCAGCTTATGCGATCGCCTCTTTAGTCAGTCCTTCTCAGCTTGACAAAGAGCACATTATACCCTCGGTTTTTGACGAAAGAGTTGCCATTGCTGTCGCCGGTGCAGTGCAGTTGGCCGCTCGATCCGAAGGTATTGCCCGCGATTAATTGAAGGAAGTTCGGCAACGGATTCGCTCGACGGATGTCACGGATGTCACGGATGTAATGGATGTCCGTCGGAAGAGGGAAGAAGGAAGAAGGTTGGAGGGAAGATACCATGTATAAATTAATGGTCTTTGTACCAGTTTTGTACTTCTTCTTTTGTGATTTTTCGGGTTTCTTCTCATTCCCTCTTTCCTCCTCCCCGGTGATTATTACTCACTTTTGTTTCCCCATCTTGTCTTTTTCCTCAACATCCATCCGTTAAATCCCGATCGCGCGATCGTTGCCGAACTTCCCTCGAACCTTGAACCTCCAACCTCTTCCTTCTTCCCTCCAAGCTCAGCATTTATCCGTTACATTTGTTAAATCCCGTAGAGGGATCGTTGGCGAACTTCCTTCTTCCCTCTTTTTTAATTAAGGATAAAACTCACAGCAATAAACAAGATAATAAAGATATAATTAAATAAACCAAGTCCAGCTAGGTCAGATGCAAAGCCAGTTAGGAAAAGCCAAGCGCAATCGCTCCCGTTGCCAATTGTTAGAACTGTGCCCGATAGGGCTGGCATTGTGCCGGACGGACGGGACTTTTCTCGACGTAAATCCAGCTTTTGCAAGTATTATCGGCCGCACAGTTGCAGAAACTCTCCACCTCAACTACTGGGAAATTCAGCAAACACAGT
This sequence comes from Microcoleus sp. SVA1B4, assembly GCF_036700545.1. Taxonomy (NCBI): domain Bacteria; kingdom Bacillati; phylum Cyanobacteriota; class Cyanophyceae; order Oscillatoriales; family Microcoleaceae; genus Microcoleus; species Microcoleus sp. SVA1B4. The sequence continues at coordinate 3,772 of NZ_JAUBPB010000056.1, read as the reverse complement.
GCGCGCACCCAGAAAAATATCTAGAATGTCAAGCAGAAAATAGCCACACGCACCTGTGCGAAGCAGCATACAAACATAAAAACCAGCATCTCGTACCCGTGCGAGTTTCCGAGCGGGCAATTGAAACAGAGGGACTGTGCGCGATTTGGCTAAGTGTTGAAGAAATCTTTAATAATCGGGATCAAAATAGCGCTCCCCTAGAATCAGCGTCGCCACACAGCAATTCACATCTAGAAAAATTGCTGACAAAGCAGACTGCGGAACTGGAAAAAACTCATAAACTACTCGAAGAAAAAATCGCCGAACTGGAACAGGCTCAAGAAAAATTGCGCCTGCAAAGTCAAATTATCGACCAAATTCACGAGGCGGTAATTTCTACAGATATGGACGGCTCGATCACCATGTGGAATCAAGCCTGCCAAAAGTTATACGGCTATGAAGCAACTGAGGCTATCGGACAGCACATTTCTCTAATTTACCCGCCAGAAGAACACGAATTTTTGTTACAGCAAGTCATCAAACCGCTACAAGAAAAAGGCGAGCATGAAATAGAAGTTATAACACGCCGTAAATCGGGAGAAAAATTTTACTCGCACCTGATGCTCTCGCTATTGAAAGACAACACGGGAGAAGTTGTGGGGATGATGGGATCTTTAACCGATCTCAGCGTTTGCAAAGCTTTAGAACAAGAATTAGCACAAAGACAAGGACTATTTGATGCCTTTTTAAATGAGGCTCCGGCGGGACTTTGTATTTTGGACTCGCAGTTGCGCTACGTGCAAATTAATCAATTTTTAGCAGAAATAAATTGCCTGAGCCCAGCAGCTCACATCGGCAAGACTGTACGCGAAATATTGCCAAATATCGCTCCCATAATAGAGCCTTTGTACGAAAAAATTTTGAGGACAAAACAACCATTAATTAACATAGAGATGAGTGGTGACAACCCCAGAAAGCCTGGGTTTGTCCGACACCTAACAGGCTCTTATTTTCCCTTGCTAGACAAAGATGGCGAGGCGATCGGCATCGGTGCAGTTGTAGTTGACATTAGCGATCGCAAACAAGCAGAAGCTGCGCTGCAAAAAAGCGAACAGCTTTACCGCACTATGGCAAGCAACATTCCTAATGGTGCGGTGATGTTGTTCGATCCAGAAATGCGCTACACGCTGGTAGAAGGTACAGAATTAGCCGCCGTGGGACTTGCAAAAGAATTGATGGAAGGCAAGACAATCTGGGAAGTGTTCGAGCCAGATTTTTGCGCTGCTGTCGAGCCAAATTATCGGGCGGCACTGGCAGGAGAAACAGTTGTTACAGAATTTATTTACAGCGATCGCGTCTACGTCGGTTATACTTTGCCAGTCAGAAACGAACGGCAAGAAATTATCGGCGGATTGCTAATGACTCAAAACATTACGGCTCGCCAGTTAGCAGAAGAAGCGCTCAGAGAAAGCGAGGAAAAATACAGGTGCATTGTCGAGACAGCAGACGAAGGAATTTGGATGATAGATACGGAGGGTAAAACTACTTTTGTTAACCAAAAAATGGCTAATATGCTCGGCTGCACTCCAGAGGAAATGATCGGAAAGTCGCTATTTGCTTTCATGGATGCAGAAGGCATCGCGATCGCACAAATCAGCCTCGAACGTCGCCGTGAAGGAATTCGCGAACAGCTCGATTTTAAGTTCCGTAGCCGAGACGGCAGGGACTTGTGGGCGATGGTTTCTACTAATTCCTTGGTAGATAAACAGGGACGCTATGTGGGCGCTTTGGCAATGGTTGCCGACATTACCGATCGCAAGCAAACAGAAGCCGCATTGCAGCAGTCGGAAGCCAAATTTCGATCGCTCTACGAATTAACCAGTTTGCCTGTTTTTATGCTATGTGACAATGCCATCACCGATGCCAACACAGCCACCCTAAAACTATTCGGCTGCACCGCCCCGCAACAGTTGTACGGCCAAAACCCTGGCACACTCTCGCCTCCTTTTCAACCCAACGGCAGAGATTCTTTGAGCTTGGCCCACGACATGATAGCCATCGCCTTTGAGCGGGGAAAGCACCGTTTTGATTGGGTTCATCAGCGCTTAGACGGTACTGATTTTCCCGCAGAAGTGGTGCTGACAATCATCGAGGTGGGAAATGAAAAAATTATCCAAGGAGTGATCCAAGATTTAACCGATCGCAAACTTGCAGAAGAAACTTTAGTGCGATCGGAACAAGCCCTCAGACAGCAAGCTCAGAGAGAACAACTACTCAATCAAATTGCCAACCAAATCCGCACTTCTTTAGATTTAGACACAATTGTAGAAACCGCAGTTCAAGAAATTCGCAATCTGATGCACCTAGATTGGTGCATCTTCACTTGGTATCGCCCCAACAACAATCCTCCGGTTTGGGAAGTAACTTACGAAGCGAAGAATGCAGATTTGCCGAGTATGATTGGCACTTATTCTGTAGAGGACAAATCTAGTCTCGCAGTGCGACAGATTTTGCGGCGAGAAATTCTGCGAATTGATGATGTCAGCACTTTTGAAGATGTAGAATTGCGCGAACTTTTCCAGGCTTCAAATTTTAACTCAGTGCTGTCGCTGCCAATTCATACTGCTGCCGGCGATATTGGGGTGATTACCTGCTATCAGGCTATCTCCGTGCGAAATTGGAGCGAATCGGAAGTCGAACTGATGCAAGCGGTGGTCGCTCAAATTGCGATCGCGATCGACCACGCTGAACTTTACACCCAAACCCGCAAAGCTGCCAGACTAGCTCAAGCTCAAACTCAACAGCTAGAAGAAACTTTGCGCGAACTCCAACGTACCCAAACTCAATTAATTCAAAGTGAAAAAATGTCTAGTTTGGGACAGTTAGTAGCAGGTGTCGCCCACGAAATTAACAACCCGGTTAATTTTATCTATGGCAATCTCAGCTACACCAGCGAATACACTCAAAACTTGCTAAAAATGCTGCGACTTTACCAGAAAGAATACCCGCAGCCTACCGCAAGAATTGTAGATGCAAGGGAAGACTTGGAAATTGATTATCTCATTGAAGATTTACCTAAAATTTTAGCATCTATGAAAGTCGGAGCCGATCGCATCCGCGACATAGTTTTGAGCCTGCGGACTTTCTCAAGACTTGACGAAGCCGAAAAAAAACAAGTTGACATTCACGAAGGCATTGAAAGCACGCTGCTAATTTTGCAAAACCGCCTGAAACATAAAGCCGATCACCCGACAATTAATGTGATTAAAGAATACGGTAATTTGCCTTTAGTTGAATGTTATCCCGGTCAGTTAAATCAAGTATTTATGAATTTGTTGAGCAATGCGCTAGACGCATTGGAAATGGAGATGAAGAAATCCGATCGCACCGACAAAAATCTCGCAATTACGATTCGCACCCAAGTAACCGACAATAACAGCGTTGCCATATGGATAGCTGACAGCGGCCCTGGGATGAGCGAAGATGTGCAAAAGCGCTTGTTTGACCCGTTTTTCACTACTAAACCCATTGGCAAAGGAACTGGCTTAGGATTGGCAATTTCGCACTCTATTATAGTAGAAAAACACGGTGGCAAGCTTTCTTGCAATTCTGTATTGGGAGAAGGTTCCGAATTTGCGATCGAGATTCCTCTGCAGCAAAAAATAAATTAAAACCCGTTGCATTGGTATCATATCATCTCCGATCGATCGACCGGATTTGATAAGGATCGCGAATTAAATAACTTACAATTTTAATTGTTATTGTGGGATGGGCGTCCCGCCCGTCCTTTTTG
>NZ_JAUBPB010000055.1:0-45934 GCF_036700545.1 Microcoleus sp. SVA1B4 | reverse complement strand
AATTTTTTTTTTTATTGGGGTCTGGGCGTCCCGCCCGTCATTGTTGGCCGGGCGGGACGCCCATCCCACTTTCAAGAGTGGAAGTTATTTAATTCTCATTCCTAAGAAGCATCAGGTTGAGCGCCTCTGACACCTGTTTTGGCGTAGCTACAGTTGACCAGCAGTCTCATTTTTATACCTTTAGCAATGCCCAATAAATTGATTAAGATGACGATAACTCCATTGTCATCAGCATGATCTGGCCCGACTGCTGCCATTTCAATCCTCAATAGTCCGTTTTAGTAGGATTTTGCTCGATCGTACTCCGGCTGTTTAATAATTTCTATATATTCATCCCAAGTCACTGTAATCCAGGTATCGGTTAGTAGTTGAGGTTTGGAGTTGACTCATCATTACCTCACCGGAAAAAATCTTTGACTTTTGAGGGAAAACTTCAGAGTATGGACGATCGCATTTTTACCATTCAGCAGTAAGGTACGCAGCGCGCACCTTACAAACTATTAACCTAGGACTATTCTGCCACTTCCTCAGATTCCGATTCTTCCGCCGATTCTTCACCAGCAGCCGGCACTAAAGCCACAGCTACGATCGAATCATCCTCATCTAACCGCTGCACCCGCACACCCGTTGCTGTGCGCGATTGAGTAGAAATTGCACTCACCGCCTGACGGATAATAATACCTCGGTTGGTAATGATCATCAATTCGTCATCTTCGTTGACAATTCGCAGGGCTGCTACCTGATCTTTACCCTTTTTCGACTTAAATTTAGTAGCCGTCAATCCTTTGCCTGCCCGTCTTTGTAGGCGGAATTGAGAAACAGGAACCCGCTTGCCGTAGCCGTTGGTGGTGATTACCAACACCGAAGGAACTTCGCTGCTAACTGTCGAAATTTCTTCAACCTCTTCGCCTTCAATTTCCTCTGCTTGCAATTCTAATTCTTCATCTTCCGTTTCCAATTCAGCACTTTCTGCCCCTTCAAATTCCGCTTCGTCCGTTTCTAATTGAGCAATATTAGCTCCCTCAAATTCGGAGTCTTCAGTTTCCAATTCAGCAATTTCGGCAACTATTGAACTGGGCAAAATGTCCATGCTAATCAACTCATCGCCCGATCGCAATTTCATTGATTTTACACCCCGCGTCGCGCGGCCGACTGGGCGCAACTGTTCGTGATTAGTGCGGAAATGAATTGCCATGCCTTGGCGCGTACCGATGATGATGCTGTCACCCACTTTTGCTCTCCGTACCCAGCGCAGTTGGTCGCCTTCTTCTAGAGAAATGGCGATTAATCCATTAGTGCGGATGTTGCCAAAAGCTGAAAGTGCGGTTTTCTTGATGTAGCCGCCGCGAGTCAACATTACCAAGTATTCTTCGCTGGTGAATTCTGTGACTGAAACCATAGAAGTGATTTTTTCTTCTATAGGAATCGGCAGCAGTTGCACCACGGGAGTGCCGCGGGCTGTCCGGGAACAGACGGGGATTTGATAAGCTTTGACAGAGTAAACTACGCCCCTGTCGCTGAAGAACAAAACGCTATCGTGATCGCAGCAGGAAAGGAAATGTTCTACTCCATCGTCTTCTTTCATTTTCGCGCCTGCTTTGCCGCGAGTAGCGCGACTTTGGGCCTCGAAAGTGCTGACTGGCATCCGCTTGATGTAGCCTTGCTCGGTGATCAGAATAATTGCTTGTTCGTTGGCAATTAAATCTCTTTCATCGATTTCTCCTTCGGCGTGTTCGATGACGCTGCGCCTAGGAGTGGCGATTTTGGTTTGGATTTCGACTGCTTCAAATTCGGCGATTTCTAAGATGCGCTCCCGACGCGCTAAGATATCTTCCAAATCGGCGATTTTAGTTCGCAGTTCTTCGTGTTCTTGCTGGATCTTTTGCGCTTCTAATGCTGTCAAACGCCGTAACTGCATTTGCAGAATTGCGTCTGATTGCTGTTCCGAAAGACCGTAATTATCCATCAATTCTTGTTTCGCTGCTGCGGAGTCGGCTGCGGCGCGAATTAGGTGAATAATTGCATCTAAGTTGTCTAGGGCAATTAATAAGCCTTGCAGAAGGTGGTCGCGTTCTTCTGCTTTGCGGAGCTCGTATTGAGTCCGGCGAGTAATTGTCTCAATGCGGAAGTCTAGGAAGACATTGAGGAATTGGGAGAGCGTAAGTAGTTGGGGTTCCCCATTTACTAGCGCTAACATATTGGCTCCAAAGTTGGCTTGGAGGGGTGTTTGTTTATAGAGGTTGTTGAGGACGACGCGGGGATAGGCGTCGCGCTTGAGTTCGATCACGATCCGCATTCCGTCTCTATCGCTTTCGTCGCGAATGTCGGAAATACCATCTAATCTTTTGTCGTTGACAAGTTCGGCAATTTTCTCAATTAGGGCTGCCTTGTTTGTTTGGTAAGGCAATTCGGTGATAATAATTGCTTCTTTGTCGGGGCGGCCGGGATGTTCGATGGTTTCAATGCCGGCGACTCCGCGCATTGTAATCGAACCGCGCCCGGTGGTGTAAGCATCGCGAATGCCGCCTCTACCCAGAATTTGCCCTCCGGTGGGAAAGTCCGGGCCGGGGATGTACTGCATCAATTCCAGGTCAGTAATTGCTGGATTGTGAATTAGTGCTACTAAACCGTCAATTATTTCGCCTAAATTGTGGGGCGGAATGTTGGTGGCCATCCCTACAGCAATCCCGGAGGAACCGTTGAGCAAAATTTGGGGGATGCGTGCCGGGAGTACAAGGGGTTCTTGCTGGGAACCGTCGAAGTTGTCGCCGAAATCAACTGTTTCCGAGTCGATGTCGCGCAGCATGGAGTCGCTAGTCAAGGCTGTGAGGCGACATTCGGTGTACCGCATGGCAGCGGGCGGGTCGTTGTCAACGGAGCCGAAGTTGCCGTGGCCGTTGATCAGGCGTTCCCGCATGGAGAAATCCTGAGCCATCCGCACCAGGGCGTCGTAAACCGCTGTATCTCCGTGCGGGTGATACTTGCCCAGCACCTCCCCCACGACGCGGGCGCATTTGCGGAAAGGTCGATCGGGAGTCAAGCCCAATTCGTTCATGGCGTAGAGAATGCGTCGGTGAACGGGCTTGAGACCGTCCCTGGCATCTGGTAGCGCCCGACCGACTATTACGCTCATGGCGTATTCCAAGTACGATCGGGACATCTCATTACCCAGATCCGTCGGGATTATCCGCGACTCAGAGGTGCTCATAGGTTGAAAAACTCCGTTAAAAATTTAAATTTGACGGCTATAAATCTCAAAAATGCGATAAAATCGGTTTGGATTCAGTAGAGCTGCCAAATATTGCCAATTACTCCTGAAATTATATCACAATTTGCCTTGGAATTTATGGGAAAGTTGCCAGAAAAATTAAGGGACGAAACCAGCACAATTGATAATTTGTCAGTTGGTGATTTTGTCAGCAGTTGGCAAAAGCTAAAAAGGTTTTTTTAGGCGATCGGGTTTCATGCTTTCGTGAGTTTTTTTGACGGCCATCTAAGAAATTAAAATGGTTACTCGATCGAAATTTTAATTTCACAAAACCGAAGGCCTTCTTAAAGCTAACTAAAAATCTAAAATCTAAAATCTAAAATCTAAAATCAGCCGATGCTACCCGTCATCTACTCCGAAGATTTCTTGCTGCACAAGACTGGAATGCTTCACCCAGAGCGACCAGAACGTTTAACGGCGATCGTCAACGCTCTGAAAGCTGCTCCTTGGGCGGATCAAATTGAGTGGCAACTGCCCACCCCAGTGGCGCAGCGCGAACAACAACTGTTATCGGCTATCAAAAAAGTTCACTCGCAAAGATACATCAAAGAAATCGAACATTTGGCTCATCGGGGAGGCGGCTACCTCGACGGTGATACGCCGATTTCTGCTGAAAGTTACGACGTAGCGCTGCTGGCGACGAGTGCTTGGCTCGATGGGGTCGATCGAGTGGTGGTTGCGGGGGAACCGGCTTTTGTGCTGGCCAGGCCGCCGGGACACCACGCTGAAAACGCCCGCGCGATGGGTTTTTGCTTGTTTTCCAATGCTGCGATCGCCGCTCACTACGCCCTGGAACAGCCGGGAATCAACCGCGTCGCCGTCCTTGACTGGGACGTGCACCACGGCAACGGCACTCAATCTTTGGTGGAAAGCTGCCGGCAAATTGGCTACTGTTCCCTGCATCAATCTCCTTGCTATCCGGGAACGGGAGATGCCGAGGAGCGAGGTGCCTACGACAACGTGCTGAACATTCCCCTCTATCCTGGCAGTGGCATTGCTGAATACCTGAGCGCCTTTGAATCTCTTGTCGTGCCTTTTTTGTCCAAATTTGAACCGGATTTGTTGATTGTCAGCGCTGGTTATGACGCTACTGCGTCCGATCCACTGGCGAGTATGACTCTGGCGCCGTCAGATTACGGTACTTTCACCGGATACTGCTTGCAAATCACCCGCCGCATCGCCTTTGGTTTGGAGGGGGGTTACGCGCTCAAAGAGTTGGCCGAGTCGGTTGTGGCGACTATTGACCGATGCCTCAATTAGCTGGAAAATTGGAAGATGGAAAAATGAGGTTGAGAAGCCATGAGGACGAGATGGAGAGTTGTTGAGGGCGATCGGGCTGCAAGGGCTTTTTTCCCTCTAACTTCTGACTTTTCCCCTATGACTTTAGTGACAAGCATCACCAATTTAAGAGATCCAAGTCACGGGGCATCAAAGTCTCGGTCACAGAGTTTTAGCCGAAAAATCACACTGTGTCAATGTTTTCGATCGCCTTTGAAGTCGCTCCCAGAGTGCATAATACAAATACAACAAGCCTGTTAAAATTTTATCTGTCTCAATCAACTAGGAGGTTTATCATGTCAGTATCCCAAATGACACTCGAAGAGTTATTTGGTCAGGTCATGTTCTCCAGTGTCGTGACTCGCCACGACCGGAGACAGCTCAGATCGGCACTCTTAGAAAGAACATTGAATGAAGATGAGTATGCCATCATCAACCGACTGCTGTACAACGTTCGCCGCGGTTGGGTAAAAATTGTCGATTAAAGACCTGGCAACCACTCTCTGTAAAGGAGTTAATACCATTTTCGATTGTCGATTTTCGATTTTCGATTAAAGAATTGGTGATGACTGATAACTATCGGGATTGAGCTCACGAGCCTACAGTTACATTTTTTGGGAACTCGTTACAAGGAGAACTTGCCAATTCGGGAAGTTTTTTGTGTTTAATAGTTGGCTCGAAAGTGTGATGTGTTTGACCAGTGTGTTAATTATCAAAATCTCGCTACACATCAGCCTATAGGTAGAGATAATTATAAAATAACAGGTTTCGGGTGCATCTCTACTTGTTGAACAATTGTGAGTTTTGAGTTGTTAACTGCAAAGTTAGAATTAACTCAAAACTCATAATTTTTTGGATTTGATATCATGTCCGATCGATTGACCGCGATTAAAGGCCAGGGCGGGTTTACAGATTTTCCCGTTTCTATTCAATATCTTGGCTCACGGGCCCCTACAGGAATCATGGTTAATTGACCGGACATGATTTGAGATGGGAGATTAAATAGTGGGAAAACTGATGAATATCAGGGTTGGGAACCGCTATAAAGCTGAGATTTTTTAAACGGATATTAAAAATCAAAACTATAAGCAGTTTCCGGTTGAGGAGGATTGTGCGATCGTTACAAGCACACCGAGTCGTATAGGTCGATCGACCATTCCGGCAATTTGAGCTCAGAAGTGTCAAAATATTAACAACCAGTTCATCCCCAAAATATATGGCTCCCGCCGTTTTAATTGAAAATCTTCAGAAACGCTACGGCACTGTAGAAGCCGTTAAAGATGTTTCCTTCAAGGTAGAACCGGGGGAAATATTTGGTTTGCTAGGCCCCAACGGTGCAGGCAAAACCACAACCCTGCGGGTACTTTGTACTTTGAGTGCGCCCGATAGCGGACGCATTGAAGTGTCTGGCATTTCTGCTGTCAGCCAGCCGAGAATTGCCAGACAAAGACTAGGCTACGTCGCCCAAGAAGTTGCTCTCGATAAGGTGCTGACGGGGCGGGAACTCCTGCAACTGCAAGCAGCGCTTTACCATTTGCCGCGCCCTAGGATTAAAGGGCGGATTGACGAAATGGTGAAACTCCTCGGTTTGGAGGAGTGGGAAAATAAAAAGACGGGTACTTATTCCGGCGGTATCCGCAAACGCTTGGATTTGGCTGCTGGATTGTTGCATCAGCCTGATGTTTTGGTGTTAGACGAACCGACTGTCGGGCTGGATATTGAAAGCCGGGTGGTGGTGTGGGATTTCCTGCGGCGCTTGCGGGAGGAAGGTACGACGGTTTTGATTACCAGCCATTATCTCGAAGAAGTTGATGCTTTGGCCGATCGCGTGGCGATTATTGACAAGGGTACAGTAATTGCTGAGGGTACGCCGGAGGAGTTGAAAAATCGGGTTGGGGGCGATCGGGTGACTTTGCGGATTCGGGAGTTTTCGCCGATCGAAGAAGCGGAAAAAGCTAAAACTCTGATGCAATCTTTGCCTTTCGTGCAAGAAGTAATTGTCAATACGGCTCAAGGAAATTCTCTCAATTTAGTAGTAACACCGCAAAGCGATGCGCTGGTGACTATTCAGCAAGCTTTGAAAGATGCGGGATTGCCTACTTTTGGGATTGCTCAATCTCGGCCGAGTTTGGATGATGTGTATTTGGCTGCGACTGGTAAGACGCTTTTGGATGCGGAGTTGGCTGCTGCTAGCAACCGCGATTTGAAGGCTGAGCAAAAACAGGCTATGCGATCGTAGTTTGAGGGAAGGGAAAAGTTCGTCAGAAACAGGCAAGATGCCTGTTCCACAAAGAGTGAATTTTCTTGTGGAACAGGCAAGATGCCTGTTCATAAACCAGTATTCCGGCGGTTTCAATCGCATCTGCACACACGAAGTCTGCCTTCGCAGACAAGCGAGATAAGTTAGCTATAATGTTAAGAGTGAATCGAAAAAATACTATAGTGATTTTGGGGGATATTAATAAATGAATCTTGTTTTGGAAGTTGAAGCGCCTCCTTTCCGAGAAGATGCAACAGGTGCTATTCGGGTGGGAAACTCAAGAGTTTTGCTGGAATTGGTGATTCGAGCTTTTCAGGATGGTGCGTCGCCGGAATCTATTGTGCAGCGTTATTCAACTGTGTCATTGTCTGATGTCTATAGTGCGATCGGCTATTATCTCCGACACCAAGAAGCAGTAGAAGCTTATCTCAATTATCGCGAGCAATTAGCCGATTCCGTGCGTCAGCGTTTGTTGGATATTCAACCGGATCTGAGCGTTGTGCGATCGCGCTTGTTAGCCCAAAAAATCTTGAGTATTTCGGCGGTTGAAACCGCGTCTACACAAACGAAGTCTGCCTTCGCAGACTAAGAGATAAACCGATATTTAAGCTGGATTTAATATCATACATCCAATACTTGCTCTGCTGTCAATGCTAATTCTGGGAAAGTTCGGGATATAATGCGATCGCTCCCTCGGTAAGCAGTCATTTGATAAACGCCATTTTCATCAAGGAGGTAAACAAAAACAGTTGGCTCTTTCGGGTTGCCCAAATAGTTTCTACTACCCAAAGCTAAATAATCGACAATCCAATATTCAGAAATTCCCAGCCGCTGATATTCATCCAGCTTGTCGATATAATCATCTTCCCAATTTGTTGATACTATCTCTACTGCTAATTGCAGCGGTTCAGTTAGTGCTGAGTAAGCGAAAGGATCTGAGTCCCAGACCGTTTTATCTACTACACTCACATCAGGATTGCGGCCTTGTTCTTTACCATTTGGAGTTAACGTCCTCACCACAATTCTGCCAGATACCCAGTAGTTGAGCTTGAGTCTTTTTACCTCGTCTTTGAAAGCGTCTGAAAGAAATTCAGCGAGGGTTTCGTGCAGTCTGATTAGTAATATTCTCACAATTTCTCCATTCACAAGTTCATAGCGGCCTTCTTCATCGGGAAGTTGCTTGACAAATTGCTCGAAACTGAGCATCTGCTTAGGTTGGGTAGGAGTTGCGGTCATGGTTTGCTCTCATTTAGCTAGATATTTAAGACTATTCTGCAACCATTTTAACATACTGTTTTAACACAGGTGGAATCGTGAAAACTGTTTCAGCTTCACAGCTCAATTTTTCGATCATTCCCCGTCTATCTAAAGATTGAATGGCTTTAAATAATTCGCCCTGCGAACCTTGACATTTTGACATGAATTGAGTAAACGAAACAGGTTCTATTTCATTACTAAGTTGCGAAATAGCCTGTTTTTCTATTTCCGACAACCGCTGATAATGCTGCTGCAATATCGGTGTCAATTCATCGCTTAAAAATACAGGTTGATAGCTGAAATATTGAGAGACTCTACCGCCAAATAAGTTGTTAATGGTTTGAGCGACTAATTTTAACCAGAGGGGATTACCTTGATAAAGGTTAATCAATTCTGGCCAGTATTCTTCATCCAACAAACCTTTTTCTATAAGAATTTCTGTTGCTGCTTCACCTAAACCGGTTAACTGCAATAAACGTACTGCTGAATTATCGTCGGTGAATGTGAGGATGTCTGAGGGTGGTTCCCAACTATTGAGAATTAAGCAGCTATTGTGGGGAATTTCGCCGATAAGTTTAAATAAGGTTCCGTAGTTTTCATATCCGGGTTTATAATGTCCTGCAAGTTGCCCGCTACTGAGAATTTGCTGCACGTCATCGAGGATGATGAGACAGCGATTTTCGCGCAATGTTTCTATTAGGATTGACAACTGAACATCGGTGTTTGTGGGGACAACCCTCTCTTCGCCCCCCCTTGGTAAGGGGGGGTTGGGGGGGTGTTGATTTGAGAGAAATTGAATGAGGGTTTTGAGGGTTGTTTCGAGGGGTGGGGAGGTGCGGAGACTGCGCCAGATGATGCGATCGAATTGAGTTTGAATTTGGGGGATGAGGTTACGGGCGATCGCACTTTTGCCGGTGCCTGCCATGCCTGTGATGGTGAGGAGGCGGCAGTTTTGCTCTAGAATCCAGGTTTCGAGGGCGGTGAGGGGTGAGTTGGGGTAGTTGTAGAATGTTCTGAGCTCCGGTGCATCTCTTAAATCGAGTCGCGGTTTCTGTTGGGTGTTGTCTTCATTTGATGTTGGTGTTGAGGGTGAGTTTTGGGGAGTTTTGGGAGGGTGGGATGTTTCTGTGCAAACGTTGATGTTACCTTTGTTTTGTACAAAATTAAAATCACCAAAATTTGAAACTTTAGAAAATTCATACCTCTCCATTGTGGAGCGCAAATTTGATTTCATTACATCTTCATCTAATATTTCTGAAAGAGTTTGCCATAACTTTGAGGCAATATTTCTGACATGGCGTTCAGTACAATGAACCTCTTTAGAAATTTCGGAGTATCTTTTACCTTGCCACGTTCCCCGTACTACTGCCTGTTGCAGATCGTCCAATCGTTTGCCGGTCTTAGCGAACACCAAGCCATCGGCCAACCTTAAGAGTTCTTGAACATCCATTTATTGGGTAAATGTAGGAGGTTTTATCTATTGTATCAGACTTTTTCTGACGTTTTATGGCTAAGAAGGACAAAATATGACTTTTAACGGCTAGCTAATTTTATTAACTCCTGGCAAATTGTGACATTATCCTACTTTCCAATACATAAAAATTAAATTAAAATTAAATCACGGGCTTTAAAACAATCTTAGGCAACCTAAAAGATTTTAACAATGTAAATCTGACAGGCGCAACTATGCCAGATAGCACCGTCCATCCCTAACGGTTAAAAAAAGTTGCTCCAAAGGTGCCTACATCCGCTACTCCAGCGGTTAAAGAAGTTGCTCGCAATGTTGCTGGATCGGTGAGCAAGTCTAGGGGATTTTAGCCTCGTGAAATGTTCGTAAAAATTTGGTAATTTCCAACAGGATAAAAAATTATGTCTAGTGCATTATCCCTACCGCAAGCTAATTTAAAAATGGCTCTCTGGCAAGTCGATGCTGATGCAATGAGTAGCAGCGACTTGTATGTGTGGTTAAATGATATCGGCTTGCCGCATGAAGTCTCGATCCGGCTGCATGAACTCGCCACATACACGAAAAAAGCTGCTAACAAAGTTTTATTCATCGGTAAAATTCTCCTGATTAAAATCATAGAATTTGTCAAAGCGCATCCTAATTTAGCGATAGGCGTTGCTGTTGGTGTCGCTGTAAGAATTTTGGCACGTTCGATACCATTTGTCGGCCCGTTATTAGAACCTTTGGCAACAGCGCTGGGTATCCCAATTGGTGCAATAGCCGGCCACCGACTCGATCGAGGCAAAGAGGTGTCTGATGGAATTATTGGAATTGTTCAAGAAATTATTGAGATTGCCAAAGCATTTTTTCAATTAATGATAGACGTTTTCAATACAATTTTCTGCAACGTCATCACTGCTTAACTGCCTAAATTAGCAAAAAGATTGAGGTCTAATATGTCTGCAAATAAAACGCCAACCAAAGAGCAACTTCTGAAGGCAATTGAGCAACTGGAAAAAAACCCACACGATAAATTAGGGATTTTAGCAGATATTGGCATTGGCGTGGTGGGGGCTGCCGGTGCTGGTGCGGCGGTGGCAGCTTTCCGTGGTGTACCAGTTCTATTTGGGTTAATAACCGTTGCACCTCCCGTAGGATTAGTTGTTGGCGGTGCAGCTTTAGGTGCTGCTGCTCTTGTAGGGGTAAAACGAATATTTGATGGCAATTTTAATTTTGATGGCAATTTTAATGAGGGAAAACAAGCAGAAATGCTTAAAAACTTAAAAGAACAGCTAAGAGATGTTGAAGCCAAAGAAAGAGCCTCTAAGCTGGAAGACAGCGATAAAACTAAATTTATTGTTTCCTTGAAAGAACCCGTCAGGCTCAATTTAATTAGCCCGCAAGACGCTCAGGATTTAATTAGCGCCGTAGAAAACGGTAAAATGGCAATCAAAGAGGCGATTAAAATGGTTGAAGATGTGGTTAAAGCTGCTAAACCATAACTGCCTTCTGACTGCGTAACCTGGGAATGCTAAGTTGTAAGTCTGCGATCGCCCTTCCTTGAGTCAAGTGCGATCGCCCCCTAATTTTCTGGAAAATAACGCTCCAAAAATTCCTTAGCCGTAACAATAGGAATCCCCTCATATTCCTGCAACACTAACAAATCCAGATCGCCCGTAACAATTGCATCAGCACCAGCAGCGATCGCAGTTCCTAAAATCATATTGTCATTAGCATCCCGTAACTCAGGCACCTCGATCGTGGAAATCGGATAAACTTCCACTAACTCTCGCGTTCCGCTCATTAAATCATTGAGATTCAACCTTAAATTCTGAAGTTTAGAACGAAATTTCTCTTTACTCAATGTGCTTTGCAGTTCATCGAGCAACTCTTCAGAGGCACACACAGTAATTAGATAAACTTCTGCTAATTTTAATATTCTATCTGGCATACCTCCCCACAACCAGCCAGAGATAAAAATATTAGTATCCAGTACAAGTTTCATTCTTGCGACTCTCTTTCCAAACGTTTCTCGCGACGCACTTCCCGCACAAGTTCGCAAATTTCTTCCATTGTCATTGGATTGGGATCTGGAGGTAAAGACTCCCTGCGCCGCCGCAGTTCCTCCCAGTCGAAACCTCCTACCTTCTCAAAAACAATACTATCTCCGGTGACAGTCACTGCATATCGATCCCCAGGCTTCAGTTGAGCCTCAATCTCAGCGGGAATTTCTAACTTACCGTCAGGACTCACAGCAACAGTAATATTAGATTGACGAATGTATTCTCGCAAGTGTTCAACAACTATATTTTGCACAGTTGCCGGCAGAGATTCCATGATTTTGACCAAAGTGGCGATCGCCCTTGATGACATAGCTTTATCCTCCTAATAAATCAAGTTTTTATTTAGCATATTTGATGAGCTTATTCTCAATTTTAGACCGATCGCCCGCCCAACACCACCAATACCTCCAGACTTGCTACTGTAAAGATAGTGAGATTTAATCAACAAGCAATTATGAGCGGTACTGTTACATCCCCCAACAACCTCAACCAGCAGCGGCCACTCTCCACGGCATCCGCTGACACATCCAGTTCCCTGCTGGCCGACTTCATCCAAGAAACACTCGCCTTAACCAAGCGCCTGTTTATTCAATTGCAGCGCCGCCCCTCCACGCTAGTTGCAGGCATTATTCAGCCGCTGATGTGGTTGGTTTTGTTCGGAGCTCTGTTTGAAAATGCACCCGCCGGCTTGTTCGGCGAAAGCCAGAATTACGGACAATTTCTCGGCGCTGGTGTAATCGTTTTTACGGCATTTGCAGGGGCGCTGAATGCTGGTTTGCCGATTATGTTCGATCGCGAGTTCGGATTTCTCAACCGCTTGTTAGTCGCGCCGTTGGCTTCGAGATTTTCGATCGTCCTGGCTTCGGCTATTTTTATCGTCACCCTCAGCTTTATCCAAACCGGCACAATCGTTACAGCAGGCGCGTTTTTGGGCGCGGGATTCCCCGGAATTGCCGGACTAGGGGCGATCACCCTAATAGTCCTGCTATTAGTTTTGGGCGTCACCGGCTTGAGTCTGGGTTTAGCCTTCGCTCTTCCCGGTCACGTAGAATTAATAGCGGTAATTTTTGTTACTAACCTGCCGCTGTTATTTGCCAGCACAGCCCTCGCGCCGCTGTCATTTATGCCAGAGTGGCTGCAAGTTGTGGTGACTCTCAATCCTCTGAGTTATGCGATCGAACCCATCCGCTACCTGTACCTGCACAGCGATTGGTCGCTAGCGAGTGTCGTGATGCAGGCTCCTTGGGGTACTGTCACCTTTGGAGGAGCGCTATTAGTGCTGCTGGCGTTTGATTTGGTGGCGCTGCTGAGCATTCAACCCCTGCTGCGGCGCCGGTTTGCTTAGGGCGATCGTTTCACCTGCACCGTCAATTCTAGGATGCCTTTCGTCCTGTCAACTTAAGCTAAAACCGATAGTCCGTCAGGGGTTGAAACAACAGCCTCCAAGCCAAAGTCCTCTTGCATAGGACTAATGACTTCTTCAGTCCTCTTTCAGAGGACTTTCGCTATGAGACAGGGAATTCATTCCCTGGCGGACTCTTGGGTAAGCGAGAGGACTGGCGGACTAAAAGCTTAAGTTGACACGACGAAAGGCATTGCCCTGTCCTTAGCCCCAGCGAAGTAATATAATATTTAGTCACAAGTCAGAATATTGTTTAGATACAATTGTTTTTTTGAAGATTCAACTAATAAATTATGAACCCCAAAACTTCCAAATCCGGCAAATTGATGATTGGGATTGCTGCAAGCGCGATCGCATCCTGTGCTCTGTTCTCGCCTCAAGCAAGCTTCGCTCAAGCCAGCGGTTTAAATAATGCCCAACCGCTGCAAGACTTTCAAACTCAAGACAATACCGACCCCTTTTCCGGCCGCAGCAGCGGAAGCGGAATATTTGATTTAATTCACAGATCCAAATTGGGCGGCGGTCGCAGCATGGAAGAATTTAATAGCGAACAGCGCCAAAATTTGAACGATGCGGCCGCCGAATTTCGGAACAAACAGCGCCTACTACTGGAAAAGCAAGCAGTACCTACACCAGGGGCGATCGCACCTACAGAAATTACCGCCCCTGTCCCTTAAATTGATTTCTTAGTCCGCGAAGGCGGACTTCGTTTGTCTAGCAGCGGTTTCAACCGCCAAGTTTTAATCTTTATTTATTAGTCCGCGAAGGCGGACTTCGTTTGTCTAGCAGCGGTTTCAACCGCCGAACGATCTAAAAACCATCCCCCTTAATCCCGTTCCAACCACGCCCGCATTTTACCCGGATTAAGCAAACCGTAAGGATCGACCAACTCTTTAAACTGCAACTGTTCCACATTAATACTTTTCATCCCTCCATCTTCCAATATATAAGTGTGAGGATTAGCAATCAGCGCGCCTTGCTCTTCATGATAGCGAATAATTTCATTGAGCCGTGATTCCGTAGTGTAGCGAACTATTTGCAAAGCCGCAGCGATCGCCCTGCCATTCATCCGCAAAAACTCCAAGTGCATCATCACCTCATCCCCATAATAATTGTACAGTTCCTCAATCAATTTCAAACCTTTATCGGCGGGAAAAAGCGTCTGTAAATAAGTCAGAGACGGGTCAGCGCTGCGAGCGTGGAGAGTTGTATGATTCCAAGTAAATTCAGCAATAGCTGCACCTTTGCTCGCTGCTTGCGCGTTTTTTTGATAGCAAATTGTGCCGCCATATTCGCGCACCAAATCTTGCAGCGGTTCCAGACAAGATTCAGCTACCATTAACAAAGCGCAGTGCTTACCTTCAGGAATCGCATCGCGGAAAGCAGCAAAATAAGCAGGAATCGGCCAAGCACAAACACAAATTAGTTTTTTGATAATTCCGTCAGCATCGCCCAAAGCTTGACCGAAGTTTGCCGATGTCATAAAATCGTCAAAAGCGACGATGATTTCCGCCCAAGGATAAGCAGGGGCGAGGGGAATTTCTAACTCAGTAATAATCCCATTTGTACCGTAAGCGTGATTGACTTTTTGCACTTCATCGCCGCGCAATTCGATGACGCGGGGCTCGTCTTCCATTGTAACGACTCGAACGGCATGAAGATTTCCCCGATCGCGCAATTGCCCATAAGTTATAGAACCAATTCCCCCGCTACCGCCGCCAATAAATCCCCCAATCGTTGCGGTGCGATAGGTTGAGGGAACCATCCGCAATTCCCAACCAGTTTCTCGCGCTTGTTTGTCGAAAACCGACATTTTCACCCCTGGTTCTACGCAAGCTAAACCCGGTTTTATCCAGCGGATACTGTTCATTTTGCTGGTATCTAAAATGACGCCGCCCTTGAGGGGAATACACTGCCCGTAATTGCCCGTTCCTGCACCTCTAACAGTTAGCGGAATTTTGAATTTGACGCAGGCCACAGCAATCCGCAAAACATCGGCTTCGCTGGCGGGACGAACTACTAAATCTCCTGTTTTATCACTTAAGAGAGGTTGCAAAACAGGACTGAAGTGATAATAGTCTTGAGATAGCTTGACAACTTGCGCGCGATCGCTAATTATTTCAATTCCCGATAGTTCCGAAGAAAAAGCATCCCAGTCAATACTTTGAATCGCAGTTGCAGTCATTTTGTTTACTCCATCCTGGGAGTATTATATATTTTCTCAAGCCGAACTTAGTAACATAAAATACTAACTGCAATCTTTCTTTAAGCATTAAGGTGCGTCCAGGCGCACCCTACACATAGAAGTTCTGCCTCCCGGACTGCTTTTTTCAATGAAAAAATCCCCCAAACACTGCCATACCGTAGTATTTCCAAGGCACTGCAACAGTGTCAAATCTAGCTTTTACCAGCATTTCCAACTGTGCCGAAAGTGTAGCTAGGCGATCGGGATTAGAATACCCGTAAGAGACACTCGTCCCCACATTTGCGCGAATTTGTGCTAAGGTTTCTCCCTGATTTAGCGCCCAATCTTCTCGCGCCGCTTGATAAATATCTTTCATTGCTGCTGATTCTGCTAAAAGAGGATCTGCATTCCAAAAACAGCCACCAGCATTTAAACTTTCGCGAATCCGTTGAAACAATTTTAACTTAATGTCATCCTCAAGATGGTGAATTGCCAGAGATGAAATGCAAGCATTGAATTTATCGCCCAAGCCTGAGAAATTTGGATTGTTTGCCCATTCTCCAAAATCCATTTCTATGCCAGTCCACCGGGCTGCGTATCCTGCAGACTCAATTTTGGCGCGGGCAAAATCAAGCATTCGCGGCGAGTAATCGACAGCAACTATTTCCGCAGACGGATAGAGTTTGAGAACTTTTAAAGTGAGTTCCCCCGTACCGCAGCCGAGTTCTAAAATGCGGTGGTTTGTGTTAGCAATGCAGCCTGCTACTACATCCAGCATTTCGTCATACTTAGGTAAAAGTCGCCGAATGCCTGTATCAAAATTGGCAGTATTGACGAAAACTTCTCCCGGCAAAATTTCGTTGCGCGCAGGTGAGGCAGTAGAGTCAGAATTCACGATCGTCAACCATAGACTACAATTGCTATCCTAACTGAAATAGAGCAAAAAGTGCGTGAAGTAGGGACAAGCCACTGCCCTGTCCTTACCCGATCATCTGTACTTCACTCAACACAAAACCGCTATATAGTTATGCGTATTTTTACGGATAAGCCAAACACTCGTGGTAAACAATAATTAACCGAAAGCATCCACGATACCCGCCACGTGATTCATCTGTCCAGAAATAAAAAACCTGTATCCGATGAAACTTGCCCCCGAATTTATCCGTGGGGTCAATGCTTCAATTCTTTAATCTAAAATCTAAAATCTAAAATCTAAAATCTAAAATCGATTGACCCTCGGTTGCACTCAGAGAGTCTTGCTTTACCCCGGACGCCAGCAAAACACTCTGAACAAGCAGTGTTATGTTAGTAGTGCATAAATTGAAATAAAGATTAAACCTCAGACTTGAGGATACCATGCGCCAATTGATTTCTCGCAGTCGGGCTGCCATCAGCCAATTAGTTTACAAACAAATTCTCCTTGCTTTGACAATTTTATTTGGTGTCGGCGTAGGGATAGCGATGGCAAGTATGTCTGAGCTTTCCTCCATCCTAACGGGATTGCAGGCGCGATTCAAGTCACACAATCAACTTACGATATCTTGCAAAATAAGTATCTGTTTGAAAACAGAGGAATTATTCACATCAAAGGCAAGGGCTATATGAATACTTATCTGCTTGCAGGCAGGCTAGTCAGCGCCGTTTCGGTTTAATTTGTTTATTATATTATGAAGGGGTCTGCTAGTTAGTCGAGAGCGATCAGTCATTAGTCAGCAGCAAGCAGCCAAGAACTAACAGTTAGTCGCTGCTGACTGCTGACGGCGGACTATTACAGGAATTACACAGGGGATGTGAGAACCCGGTTTTTGCGCGGTTGCTTCGTTGACAACCCAAAATTGATTACCAGAAACCCGGTTTTTTTCCTATGTCCTACATTAGCCATTTGCCAAATAGTAAATTTTATGCCCTTGTCAATTTTATCATTCTTGAAATTTTTCCAATCTCGCTTGTCTAGGCAAATAGCTTTGTGGGTATTTGCTAGCATTCTTGTCATAGAAGGAATTATTTTAGTTCCCTCTTATTTTCGGCGAGAAAATGAACTTTTAAGCCAACTGGAACAGGTATCTCGGGCAACTGTTGATTCCCTAGAGTTTGTGCTCCAACAAGATATTTCCGATCGCACTTTATTGCAAGAAGAAGTAAAAAATATTACTAAGGATTCTCAAGTAGTCTTAGGACTATCTATTTACCAAGCTAACGGTGAACTAATATATACACTTGGCGAACCCCCAGAAATCAGTTTAGAGCAACTAAAAGAATCTCGTATAGTTCACAATCACAATTTCGATGGCAAGAGGTACGATATTGCTTGGACGGAGCGACATTTGGGAGGCGATTACATCTTAATTGTTCGCCACGATGCTTCCACAGTCCAGCCGGAACTCTACGCATTTATCGGACGGATTGCTGTTCTAGTCATCATTATATCAGCCTTTGTCACTTCTGTGACTATGTTGTTTTTAGGGCTGACAGTAATTTCACCTATCTTGAGATTGCGCGATGACTTGATCGCTGCTGGAGACGCTTTGAGCAAAGATCGAGAACAACCTGATTTCTACTCTCTGTCTGTCAAGCGGGATGACGAGTTGGGAGAACTCATGGTCGCCTTCAATCAAATGTTTCACCGAGTATACCAGGAAATTGCACAGCGGAAACAAGCTGAGGAAGTATTGCGCGCCGAACAAGAAAAGTCGGAACGTTTATTACTAAATATATTACCAGTAATGATTGCCGATCGCCTAAAACAAGGTCAGATAAATATTGCGGACGGATTTGCCGAAGTTACGGTTTTGTTTGCTGATATTGTGGGCTTTACCGAAATATCTTCGCGCACATCTCCTGAAGAATTAGTCGAGTTGCTTAACAAAATATTTTCATCTTTCGATCGCTTAAGCGAACAATACGGCTTAGAAAAAATTAAGACGATCGGCGACAATTATATGGTAGCAGGCGGTTTGCCGCTTCCCTGTACAAATCACGCCGAATCTATTGCCGAAATGGCCCTGGAAATGCAGCAAGAAATTATGAAATTCCGCGACGAATGCGGTAAACCTCTCAATATCCGCATTGGCATTAATACTGGGCCTGTTGTAGCAGGTGTCATCGGCACTAAAAAGTTTATTTACGATTTGTGGGGAGATGCTGTGAATACAGCAAGCCGCATGGAATCTCAGGGACTTCCGGGTAAAATTCAAGTTAGCAACTCAACTTATGAATTGCTGTGCGATAAGTATTTGTTGGAAAAGCGCGGTAAAATTAATGTTAAAGGCAAAGGAGCTATGACAACTTATTTGCTGAAAGGTCGAAAATTGTAACTGACAATTTTAACCATCGCCCGGGAATAAGTGAGATGGCGGCAGACGTTACAGCGCAGCCGCCCTCGACACCAAACTAGATTTTTTTTGAACGAACCGCGAAGACGCTAAGGACACGTAGGAAGAGAAGAAGAAAGAATCAAAAATAAAAAGTTCATAAGGTCGTTATTATTGCTATATTAAAAGGCAGGTTAATATTAGTAATCGGGGCAAAAATGACTGCGAATCAGGAACAGAATTCTTCAAATTCACCGATTTGGCAGCCCTTCACGCAAATGAAAACGGCTGCCCCGCCACTGAAGGTAATTCGCGGCAAAGGAGCGGTGCTGGAATTAGCAGACGGGCGGCAAATTCTCGACTGCATTTCTAGTTGGTGGGTGACTGTTCACGGGCACAGCCATCCGGTTCTCGCTGAGGCTCTTTACGAACAAGCCCAAAAGTTAGAACACGTAATTTTTGCGGGGTTTACTCACGAACCTGCCGAGAAACTTGCCAATAAATTGCTAACTCATACGCCTCCTTCTTTAACGCGAATTTTCTTTTCTGATAACGGCTCGACTGCTGTTGAAGTTGCTCTGAAAATGGCATTTCAATATTGGCAAAATATCGGAGAAACTAATCGCACTAGCTTTATTAGTTTTGAGGGAGGTTATCACGGCGATACTGTGGGCGCGATGTCGGCTGGCAGAAGTTCGCTGTGGTGGGAATCTTTTGCACCTTTAATGTTTGCTGGGGATGTTGTTCCTTTTCCGGCAACTTTTGACGGCGATGAGGAGGTGGAAAGCAAGGAGGCCGCGAGTTTAGAGAAATTGGAGTTTTTGTTAAAGCAGGGCGGCTATGCGGGAATTTTTATCGAACCTTTGGTGCAAGGTTCTGGGGGGATGCGAATGTGCCGCCCTGAGTTTTTGCGGGCGATCGCACAACTTGCCCGCCAGTTTAATGTATTGTTGATTTACGATGAAGTAATGACGGGTTTTGGGCGCACGGGGGAACTGTTTGCCTCGGTTAAATCTGCAACTTCACCGGATATCCTGTGTTTGTCTAAAGGATTGTCTGGTGGTTGTTTGCCAATTGCTGTCACAATGGCATCGGAGGATATTTATCAAGCTTTCTGGCGAGATGAATGGGACAAAGCTTTTTTTCACGGTCATTCTTACACCGGAAATCCCTTAGCTTGTGCGGTGAGTGTAGCATCCTTGGAGCTTTTGGAGCAAAACCCCAATGTCTATCAAGGGATGGAAAAACTGCACCACAAATATCTGAATCAATGGCTGAGAAATCATCCTAAACTCGAACGGATTCGGACTTGCGGCACTATCGCAGCAATGGATGTGAAAACCGAAAGCGTTTCCGGTTATTTTAATGACATTGCTCCTGTATTGAAAGCCAGATTTCTCGAAGCGGGGTTTTTGCTCCGCCCTTTGGGAAATACGCTTTACTTGATGCCTCCCTACTGCATTTCTCCTGATGAACTCGAATCGATTTATCAGGTGATTCGTCAGGTTTTGGATACTCTGTAAACCCTTTAATTTTAGTAATGAATTTACCCAATTGGAACGATTTGGCTGACGACGCGCTGGCGGGCAAATGTCTCTCTCGCGAGCAATCTTTAGCCGTATTGCGCGCACCGGATGAGGTTTTGCTGGAACAACTAAACGCAGCTTATCGGGTGCGCCACCACTACTGGGGAAACCGAGTCAGGCTGCACTATTTGTTAAATGCTCAAAGTGGCCTTTGTCCTGAAGATTGCCATTATTGTTCTCAGTCAAAAATTTCGACTGCGGAAATTGAGAAATATCCGCTTTTAGCTAAGGAGAAAATTCTGGATGCGGCCCAACGCGCAGCAGACTTAAAAGCTGGTACGTTTTGTTTGGTGATTTCTGGCCGCCAACCCAGCGCATCTACTTTCGATCGCGTTTTGGATGCTGTCGAGACGGTGAAGGCAAATCATAACCTGAAAATCTGTGCTTGTTTGGGATTGTTGAGCGAGGAGCAAACTCACCGTTTGGCTAAAGCTGGAGTCGATCGCGTAAATCACAATCTCAATACTTCCGAATCATATCACACGGACATTTGCACCACTCACACTTTTGGCGATCGGGTGGAAACCGTCGAACACGTCAAAGCAGCGGGAATCACAACTTGTTCCGGCGGAATTTTGGGGATGGGCGAATCGGATGATGATGCGATCGATTTAGCGCTTTCGCTTCGCAAATTGGGCGTTACTAGCGTGCCGGTCAACTTTTTCATTCCGATTCCCGGCACACCATTTGCAGATGTGAATCGGTTAACTCCCCGCCAATGTTTGCGAATTCTCTGTATGTTCCGATTTTTGCTTCCCAGCCAAGAAATTCGGATTGCTGGGGGACGAGAAGTGCATTTGCGATCGCTGCAACCTCTCGGACTCTACCCCGCTAATTCTATCTTTGTTGGCGATTATCTGACAACTCCCGGACAAGCTGCCCATCAAGATTGGGACATGATTCAAGATGCGGGATTTGCGATCGAATCCCCCGAAGGTTCTCTCTTAGAGGTTGATTCAGCAGTTACCAAATCTGAACAAAAAACCCTGGTTGTTTAACTCTTATACCAGTTTTCAATCAGATGAAATAGAGTAGGACACGGCAGTGCCGTGTTCCTACCCAATATCTCTATTTCACGTTTACACATGGGCAAGAGAAACCGGGTTTCTGAGGTAGCAAATGGGTAAGCCGTAAGTTCTTAAATTGTAGCCAGAAACCCGGTTTCTACGGTTTACCTTCTTCAATCTAAAATCTAAAATCTAAAATCTAAAATAATACAAGAGGGGGAAATTGTGGACAAACGCGAAGAAATTACGATCGCAGAATACCAGCTAACTGCCGAATCTTTCCGAGAAGGAACTTGGCATCACGACGTATCCCAAAATCGATCCGCATTGACCGCTGCTATGCCCCGCAATCCCGGTAAAATTCTCGATATAGGATGCGGGCCGGGACGAGACTTAGTAGCCTTCAAAAGCCAAGGACACACAGTTGTAGGCTTAGATGCAACTCCAGCTTTTGTAGAAATAGCAAAAGAGTTGTCAGGATGCGAAGTTTGGCAACAATCTTTTCTGAATCTCGACTTGCCAGAGGCAGAATTTGACGGTATTTTTGCCAATGCTTCCCTAATTCACGTTCCCAGGGACGAGATGGTAAAAGTGCTGCAAAATTTGCACAAAGCCTTAGTTGTTAGCGGTGCAATTGTCATGTCAATGTGCCGGGGAAATTGGGAGGGATACGACGAGAGACCAACGGGAAAACGCTATACAGCCGGATGGGAATATCATACTTTAGCGCCTTGTTTAGAACAAACAGGATTTGCAATTGTCGATCGCTACTATCGCCCCCCCGGCTTACCCCGCGAAGCTCAATCTTGGGTAGTAATAGTGGGCAAAAAACTCTAACGTAAATGGGAAATTGCCAATCTTTCCCCTCTCTTCCTCTGCGCCCTCTGCGGTTAAATAAAAAAACTCATTCACCAATACTTCGGACAGTTTTTTAACTGCCCTGTAAGCCTTATGGAAAAAGCCCTGCCATTTGTAAGGATTCAGGTCAAAAAAACTTAAGTGGCGGCATCTGGTAAAATAAACGGATGAAAAAGCCCGCACCCACGAGAGAGCAGAAAAAAACCGAAATCGAGCAGTTGAGCCAAGCTAAACTGGTAGAAATGGTACTGGGGCTGCAAAAAATTATTGAAGAATTGCAAGAAAAACTAGCCATTGCTACGGGCAAAAGTCGAACCAGCAGTCAGACTTCATCAAAACCCCCATCAACGGATCTACTCCAAAAACCAGAGAAACCAACAGTTAAACCAGAAGCAGACCAAAAAAAGAAACCAGGTGGACAACCAGGTCATCAGGGAAAAACCCGAAAAGGGTTTGGACGAGTAGACAGAACCGAAATTAGCTCACCGGAAATCTGCCTCAATTGTGGCAGTCAAGAATTAAGTGAAGTAATTAACATCCACTCTCAGCAAGTAGCAAGTCTAGGGCGTCGGTTCAGTATTAGGAGTGGACAAAAAAAGACTTTATGAAATTAGCCAGTGCATGAGTTCGACTTTATGCCTGGTGTAATTGGTCGAACCTTATCCATTCGAGCAATGACATGAAGATTATGAACAACAGGGACTCGCCGTAGTGAGAAGAGATTTTTCCGCAGTCAAATATAGCGAGCACGGTTAAGAAAGCCAATGACCAATAGGAGCCAGAGAGTGTTCAACTGTAGTACGTTTTCTCGGTAGTGCCCTGAAGGAAAGGATCAGAGTACGTTATGATTAGAGAAGTGTTTGCCATAGCGTGATATGACATTAGAAATTAATTGTTGCCCTAATTGTGGTGCGGAAGAAGTTAGTCGAAACGGTCAAAGTCGGCATCATAAACAAAATTATAAATGCCGAACTATTCGACAACGAGTGTCTCGATTGGTAAGAAAGAGCTTAGCCTTATCTAAAAAATTAGAAAATCATATTGCTGCCATTTGGCGCTTTGTGCATCATTACAATGCTAATTTACAAGTCTAAACCCCTACTTTCTTTGAATTCAGTTTAATTCTCTTGATGCTTTCCTTCACGGCACTACCCAGTAAACAAAGTATCTTATTGGTGTATAAAGGGAGATCCCGACAATTTAGAAAGTCTAATAGATGAGAGGATGAAGGGAAATCACAAAAAAGCCACAGATAAATATATAGAAATATTATTAGAGACTATAGAAAAAGACCCTCAAGAATTAGGATATAATTTTGGACGATGGACAGCGCAGAGATTAGCAACATACTTAGAGGAATCCACAGGAATAAAATTAAGTGGAGGACAAGTTCGGAGGATATTAAAGAAAAAAAAGTATGTTTACATCTGGGCTAAGTATAGCCTAGAGTCCAAGAGAAATACTGAAAAAAGGACAGCGTTTAAAATAAAGATAGCCGAATATTTAAAAATAGAAAAAGAATCGCCAGAACGTTTACAGGTATGGTTTTGGGACGAGAGTGGATTTAGTTTAAGAGTCACCAGAAGAAAGAACTGGTGTAAAAAAGGCAGCCGAATAAAGGTTCGAGGAGACAGAAGAAAAGGCAGAGTTAATGTAATGGGAGGAGTGAGGAATTCGGATAAAAAAAGGTGGGTACAGTTCCTCAAAAAAGGCAATTCATATAATTTTTATCAAGTGCTAAAACTCTTTTATGAAGAGCTAATCAATGAATGGGTATCAGCAGGGAATCAAGCCTCAGAATTTGCTGAAAAAGGAGCGAAAATAGTGATTATTCTTGATAATGCTAGTTTTCATAAGAAAGAAGAGTACCTGAAAATAATTGAAACAGAAATGCCTAACCTTCATTTAGAATTTCTCCCCGAATACAGCCCCGACTATAACTTAATTGAATTAGTATGGCATTCGGCAAAAGAATATATTGCCAATCGACTTTTTACATCTATTGAAGAGCTAGAGTATTTATTGCACCGCCTCTTAAATGAAGGGCAATTAATAATTAAATGGGGTCGCAAAATTAAAAATAAGGGTAATGCTTGTATCACAGTTTAAATGTGCAACAGCTTATAAGTCTTACTGATAATCTGATCCTCATCAGGAATAAACATGGGATATACAGACCATCCATCAGTTACATAAAAGTAGCAGTTCCATGCACTTACTTGGTTCCATAATGGTTCAAATGTCTTAGCACGCACGATCCCCTAATACCCATCCTAAAATTCCTGGTCGAAAGTGGTCAACCGCTGTCCACAACCAGATTTTGTCTGTTTTTTTTTTACATAAGTTTGTAATTCATCGAGCTCACCAACTTCTGGAATGACTTCAGGGTCATAAACCTCTGGTAACAGTTTTCCGACTTGTTTTACCCAATTTATTACCGTGGTATGATGAACTCCCTTAACTCGTTCTATCGCCCGTAAACCCATACCATTGACGTACATTTTTAGGCAATCACGTTTGATGCTCTCGCTATAACCAAGGGTGGGATTCATACTGATTAATGAATTGACGACCACATTGGACACAAATGTGATTCTGTTTTCCTTTCTTCTTGCCGTTTTGGCGGATATGGGTTGATTTACATTCTGGGCATTGCATAAATTATTCCTCCTATTCATACTCTAACTCAGCAACGCCAACTTTCAATATCCACCCATGTATCAGCACCGCCAATCACGGCACAAATTGAGATGGTGATAATATCAATTAATTGATGATGTCTCGTCCGCTCAATTCTTGGATCTTCTAAGTCGGAAAAATGGTCGGCGATGGTGATTTTAGGTTTGAGTTTCATAAAGGGTAAACTCTAATTAAATGTTTTGTAGGTACTCAATAATTCTTCTCCAATATACCAGATTATGTTAACATAAAGTTGAGATGCGTTCGCCCTGCAGGCATCCCGCCTGTGAATTTCTGTGAATTTCTGCGCCTCAAAAATCAAAATCCCAATTCCCCAAAAACCATAGCGGGGCAGGCCATCCAGCCCGCCCCACATTCTCCAAAAGCCCCAAAATCATTCACTTCAACCAGGCAGGATGAGCCATCAAAGCTGCAAAAGGCTGCACTCCCCGCAACTGATTCGACAGCGGCAAATGACCCCTAGGCGCGCTCAAATCCCAAATAAACTCTTGCGGGTATCGCGTCCAATTATTCCCCTTTTTCCAGCCAATTAGCGGCCACAATTTATCCCAATTCTTGCCCGAACCGAGCCAAATTTCCCGCTGCACCGAAAAGCCAAATTTGCCTTCAGAATGAACTTTCCACAGCGTATTAATTGTTTGCAAATCCGTTATCGGCAAACTCTCAACTTGGGTAAAATACAGCCACTTTCTCACAGAAGCTGTATCACCAGCCAATTCACAAAGCTTGTCTAAAGTCAAGCGATCGGCTTCTTGAAATTCCTGTAACGCCAATAATTGTTGCAGCGGAGTGTAATCAATGTTAGAGTCCGATCGCAGTGGCACAACCCCAGTCGGAAAATTCGCTTGCAAAAACTCCGTCGCTCTCGGAGAATTAGCACTGTAAAGAATTTGGTAAGCCTTACCCATTACCGCAGTCGGTGCCTCTGACTTGCGCTCTAATAAAAATTCCATCAATACATCCCAACCGGAATCTGCTATTTGTTGTTGCAGCAGTTGCAGTTGAGCTTTTTCCGAACCCGACCTCAACTGAGAGCGGAGTTCGGCTGTATCGGCCGCCGAGTCTAGAGGAGAAGTAGAAATCGAGTCAGTCATGAGAAACTATCAGCTATCAGCTATCAGCTATCAGCTATTAGCTGAAGCCCTGGTTTTCCCCCATTGTACAATGGTACTGACTCCGATTCACTTCTCTGTACTCGGATGCCTGCGCGCAACGCCGCCTGGTTTAGCCGATCGCCCGATCGCACACTTTTCGCCAATGTCAGCAATCGCAAATAAGTCTACCATCTGAAATTTACGATCGATGCCATACCAAAGAGTTTTTTTTGAACCTAGTCGTCCACGATTGAAACCCATGCAGGGAAGGAAGGCGGAAAAAAGTTTATGTCATATTCCGAGTCTTCCCACTCTTTGACCCAAAGCGGCACGGCGCCTGGGCTAGGAGTTGCAGAAAAGGTGCGTTCTTTGACTTCGATCGAGTGAAATAGCTGTTTTAAAGTATCTCCCCGATCCAAAGCTTCGCTGAGGATGTCGTCCAAGTCAGGATCGACCCGTTTGACACGGTTTTTGTCCTCCTCCAGCCACAGCAGTTTCAAAGACTTCAGATCCCTCGGACTGAGGATGCTCTTGTAGTACACGCGCTTAAGGGTTGCTACGGGCTCCAATGAACGTTCTATCCGGCGAATTTGCTGAACTCGCAGGTAGTGCCATTCCGCTAAACGCTTGCTTTCCGAAGGCGGGAGAGTACCCTTGCCCGCTGCGTGTTTGTAGTCGTATTTAATCAAGCTGCAAGCCATATTGGCTAGCAGGTGAATCAACTGTTTTTCTTTGGGTGTCGCCTGACGCCGTTCCTGGGTTCTTGTCAATACGCGCTGTCTGCGGGTAGTTTCGAGAGTATTTTCCATTGGGTTTTTACGAGATGAAATACGATTGTGCCAGATCCAAATCCCGAACATCAGAAGGTAAGGAAGTTGATAGGCGGGGAAACTCCACCAACAGACTCGCCTTACCTGTTTATTTTCCCATCCACCGTTCTCTGAAACTGATTACCACACCTGGGATTAGGTAGACTGATCTTGGGATCGAGTTTTAACTACCTCGATCAGAGGCGGTTGGGACAACAAGCACCACAACTACAACCACAACCGCATCAGAGCGAACCACACTCCGGGCGCCAATTATTTCCTGCCTTTACCCGTTTTTACCTCTTCTTGGTCCCCATCCTCATTCGTTCCAGTGTAGTTAAAGTCAGGACGACTCTCCCAAGCCGTCAAACTACTGGCTGATGAAGGTTGTGTGGCGATCGCTGAAGCGCTGGCGCTGCCTGCCTGGAAAAAGCCGAAGCCAGCCGAGGCAATTACCCCTAATACTAAGATGCTGTTTTTCATGTTCGATGACCCTGATTTGCGTAGATTGACACTTTTTGGCTCACCCGATCTGTCAGAAATGGGTTGATGCAATAGCCCACTTGTCTTCTGATAAATCTGCCTGCCATAATCAATTCAGACAGGCACACCCGCTTGCGATCGGAAACGCCAGAAGTGACGTGTTACTAATGTCCACGATCATCCACCAACCCGAATCTTTTGGGTAGTGGAGCGAAAGCCATCAGGGCGTCGATCCATCAGGGAGTTATGCCATCAGGGTGCTAATCCATCGGGTAGTTAAGCCATCAGGGCGCATCTTCTACAATTAGCCACAGACTTAACTTTTAGAGTTGAGCGAGTGGTTAGCCAGTTTCTGACCACGCCTTTAAGAATTAAACTTTTTGTGGATGCATCCTGAAAAGTTTGTTCTTAGGAATCCCCGAACGCGAAAGCCCGGGGAAAGTCAGCAGCATGGAATTCCATGCAATCTAAGTCAACTAAAAAAACGCAGATTAACGATATCTCCCACTCAAGCAGTCCTCAGCCAAACGCTGGGGTTTTTTATTGGCAGCCATTGCTCTGTCTTTTCCTCCAGCATTCGGCAAGCGCAACTGAAGGCAGAAGGTTGACGGCGCTGTGGTTATGAGTTTCCCTGCCAACATCATACCACCGGGTTAATTTTAAAGTATTATTGTAAAAAAAATGTGAAAAAAACGGCGTTTTAGCGTTTTCAATCCGAGCGAGTGAAAATTCATCTAATTATGTGAACGAGTGTAAAAAATCAAGTGGCGGGGTACAATTGGGCCGATCATAGGATTTGGGGCGAACGCTTGCAAAGATACGGTAAAGATTGACGAGAAGAAAGCTGACCTAGTAGACAATAGAGAAAGAAGAACAAAAAATTTTCCACCATAGTAAGGCCGATTCAAAAAAAAACAATGCAAATGCAACAGGCAAACTCCAAACCCTTATTGAATAAGTCATTGCCCAATCTAAAATCTAAAATCTAAAATCTAAAATGGTATCAGCGGGCCATAACTCCAATTTGTAACCTTTCGATCGCACAGCATAGGGGCGTAAAATCTTGATGAATTCCCAGATGACAGCATCCGTCAACTCAACGTACCAATATCAAGTTGGAGGCTATTTGCCTGCCGGTGCGCCCACCTATGTCAGGCGATCGGCAGACAGCGAGCTCTACGAAGGACTCAAAGCCGGAGACTTCTGCTACGTGTTGAGTTCGCCACAAATGGGAAAGTCCAGCCTGCTAGTGCAAACGGCCAAAAGGTTGCAAGCCGAAGGTACAGTTTTTGCCGCCATCAACTTGAGAAGCATCAGCAGCCCAGATATCTCCCCCCAAAAGTGGTATGGCGGAATCATGTACCGCATGGCCAGCAGTTTACACATCACAAACAGGTTTGATGCCATCAAGTGGTGGAACGATCGCGAACTGCTGCCGCCGGTGCAGCGATTGGAGATATTTATCGAAAAAGTTTTGCTCAAGTCACTTCAGCAAAATCTGGTAATTTTTCTAGATGACATTGACAGCATCAGCCGCCTAAATTTCAGTACCAAGGATTTTTTTGCTTTGATCCGGGCTTGTTACTCCAAGCGGGCAGAGCAACCGGAATACGATCGCCTGACTTTTGCTGTTATGGGAGTAGCAGCCCCCTCAGAATTGATCCGAGATCCAAGATGCAACCCTTTTAATGTTGGACGGCAAATTCATTTAAGTCGATTCCAACTGCAGGAAAGTTTGCCGCTAGCAAAAGGATTAGCCCTGAAAGCTTTTCGCCCCCAAAAAGTCCTCCAAGAAATATTAGCTTGGACGGGCGGGCAACCGTTTCTAACTCAAAAAGTTTGCCACTTGGTACTTGAATACGGGCCTTTTATTGGCAGAAATTCGGAAGCTCAGCAGGTTGAAAAACTGGTCAAACACAGAATTATTAAAAATTGGGAAGAAGAAGACGAACCCCAACATTTGATACCTATACGCGATCGCATTTTCCATAACCACTGCGACCTCACGCGGCTGTTAACGCTGTACCAGCAAGCTTTGCAACCGCCCAAGGCAACAAAACCGGGAGAATCCCAGGGAGTACCAGCAGATTACTCTCCCGAAAAACTCGAATTGCAACTGTCAGGACTGGTTGTTAAATTTGAGGGTAAATTAATAGTTTCCAACCTAATTTATCAGTCAGTTTTTAATCAGTTCTGGGTGGAAAAAGAGCTGGGAAAATTGGCTCCTTACCGCTTGGCCCTAGCAGCATGGCTGGCTTCAGACCGCGAAGATGAATCACTGTTATTGACAGGGGAAAGTTTGCAGTCAGCTTTGGATTGGGCGGAGGACAAACAATTAAGCCAAGAACACTATTGGTTCTTGAATCCCGATCGAACTTTTGGGAAAAAACCCACAGTGGTTGTCGCACAAGTTGCAGACAGCAGCGTAGACACAGATGCAGACAGCCACATCCTCACCCCACCCTCAGAGAGTCTTCCAACTGGCAACAACGAACAGAGATTGTACGATCACATCGTCTCCTGCGTGGAAACAGAATCCCCCGCACAGGTGATCGAGCGGTTCCGAAAGCTATTCATCGACGGCATGGGCTATCCCGATCGAGAGATTGAAGCAACTTTGTATAGTATAGTCTCCGTCAAGCGATCGGATCAGGACTTTAAATATCTGCTCCACCGCTGCTGCTACATCCCCATCAACCGCTGGCAATTGCAATCACAAAATCAGTTCGCGATCGCCAAGTTGGTATCTTTATTTAAGCAGACTTCTCCCCGATTCGGGATGGAATTTTACATAGTCAAGCGCTTACAAGAACAAATAAAATTTTTTAATAAAAGTGAAGAATTCCAGACTATAGAGCGCTTAGTAAAAGCCTTAGATAGAGATGCGGAACTGCAGCAACAAGATACAGATTTTCCTTTGGGCGAATTGATCTGTCGGTATCCTTATTTGTACGGCTATTCTCTACTGAGCAAGGACAGCATTGAGGAAGACCAACAAACCATCCAAAAACTGGCATTTCAAAGACAGCGACAATTTGAAACACATTTGTCTAAATATTTGAATTATATGGTTGAGCCGAGAAATACAGAAATAGGAATTGTACAGCGAGCGGCTAATCCCACACTTTTGAACGATGCAGAACTGCACTTAGCGGTCAGGGAATTTGCCGGAAAAGTAGCAGGCGATCGCACCTACAAAGAAGCGGCTCAATTTTTCCTGAGAGATTCCCGAAAAACTCCATCTTACGCCTCATTTAAAGTGGATTTATATGAATATTTAATATCGTCTATCGAACCAGAATACGGCGGGCGTCAATTTAATGACCGTTTGTACAAACAAATCAAAAATACATTGCGAGAAAATGACTCGGTGAAATTCAATAATCCATTGTTAGTTCGTACTTGCAACCAGTTGTTCAACTTCTTAGTAGTGGAAAATTCCCAACATCCCAGCCACTACGTTTTTTACGATTTGGTGTACAACCTCGGCGCCAGCAGGACAATGGGTTTACTGATGAAAATTGTGCTGCTTTCGGGCAAAGTAAAACCAGAGTTGGAAAAGCGATTTTCTATTTTGTTCAACCACTATGAAGGTAAAGCTTCTAATGAAATTATGTGGTTTGTCAAATCGTTGGAAAATTTCAATGTGGCTTTGGTTGTGAATTTTGGTAAGATGGATTTGTCTTTAGTTAAAGAGCATCTTATTTTGACTTAAAAAAAACCAACTCCCTGGTGCAGGGTTTTATAATAGTATTAATTTCAAAAAAACCAGGTAAAGCACATAAAAACCTTTGTTTACTCACGTAACCAGAGCCTGTAAAGGAGTATTTTTTACTACTCTTGAGTTAGGAAAAAAAACATGGCAAAAACTCATACTAAAACGGGCTTTCTGTGGTAGTAAATGTGAGCGATAAAATTTATGAAACTGGCCGAAAAGTAGCTAAGGGATTTAAAGAAACAATAAAAATTATTTTTGATGAATATCTACCAAAATGGAATTATCGTGCAGTTCCGACTATTTAGCAGATGCTAAAGTTATTAAATTGTCATTCCTTAGAATTAAAATTTCTCATGTAAAAGTCAAGATAGTTAATTTTATATTATCGCTCTATCCAATGGGTATTTCTAAACCCGGTACGCTATATCTAGTGGTCGTGCGTAAGTCCTGACGCTTCTTGACGAGCTTCCAGTTAATGTTTGCCCAGTCTTGAAGTGGTTCCTTTGTTCCCTACGTACCGCTAAGCATTTTGCAGCCCAGGACTTCATCAACAACTTTTGGAGTCTGCGAAGTGCCTTAATACAGCCTGTTCGGTGGTTCATGAAGTACACTATAAAGCTATATTGTGTGGTGTTAATCCTCCGGGTGCGGAGCGGCGAAATATTGGTCGATAAAACTTACAGATTGACGGGTGTATCAGCACCTTACACGGGCTAGAAGATTGTGTGTACCACATCTACATGGAATATGCTGTATCACCACGATTGGCGGCTTGATAGATTCTTTTCTGCAACTTGAACACAACTATTTCCAGCTTTCGCCAGGGAGTCTTGTTCCATTCATACATCGGTTTTACCGTGCTCATGACTTTTAGATTGCTACTGGAGGTTCTATCTTCCGAGACACCGTGGGTCTGTCTGCATATCTCCCTCGTTACAGGGGAGCTTTCGCTTTTGACCCAATCTCTCCTTGCCGTTGCATCCGGGAACGCACCTACTCTGAAAATCGACTTTTTCAGAGAGCAAACGGTAGGTTATTTCGTTCCTGTTCGTCTTTGTTTAGAGTTTTTAGGGTGGTACTTTCCAGCGAATTTATTACAGAGTGCTGAGTTGGTCAAGCTAACAATTGCCAACCCTCCGGTACATTGAAGGTAAAGTCCCTTTCTTACCAATCCTTGCCCTTTTGGGACTCAAGCGCGTATCAACCTGTTTCGCTGGTTATCGCTCACGATGGTTCGGATGTACCTTTACTTTCGCTACCCATAAACTCTTGCTCGACGGGATTCTAGAATAGGTTTTCCAGTTACCGCCTTTTCACCCCGCTTTACGAATTGATGGCTAATCGCTACCGTAGGGGTGATGCTTTCACCGCAGCACCAGCGGGATGGGACTTGAACAGTGTTCTCACCCACAAGACGAACAAGTTGTCATCTAACAAGGGATTAAAGTGCGAACTCAATCCATATTGGATTACCTTGTTAGAGCCTGAATTCCCCCCATTTCTGGGTTTCTTCAGAACGAAACGCACGCTAGAACGAGAAATATAGGAAGAAACCGGGGCAACCGGGTTTCTGAGGTTGGCGTGTATCCAGGACACGGCAATGCGATGTCCGGTGTTTAAATTGTTGACAATCGAGCCGATAATTGCTATAGCATAATAGAATCAAAAAGTTAATAGCAAAAGTCTCTAAAAATGCCTTATTTAACAGCAGCAAACGATATCAAAGCACTCATCGCTAAATTTTCCCAAGCTAAAATCCTGTGGGTGGATACAGAAATAGCAGACTATAAATCCAACCCCAGATTATCTCTGATTCAGGTGTTAGCTGACTCCACAGATTCCACGGGAGATGCCACTTTTCTACTAGATGTCTTGGATAAACCAGAATTGACCAAAGATTTCATCAACCAAATCATGGTCAATCCACATATTGAAAAAGTCTTGCACAACGCCAGCTATGACATCAGATTTCTCGGCAATGACGACGCTCAAAATGTCACTTGCACATTCAAAATGGCGACAAACATTCCCACTTACATCCTGCCATTACCCAACCGAAAACTCAAAACTTTAATAGAAACACTTTGCGGCATTGCTTATGTAGATAAAACAGAACAAAGCGGCGATTGGGCAAAGCGTCCCCTGACCCAGAATCAGCTAGAATATGCCAAGATGGACGCGGTTTATTTAGCTGGAGTGCATCGCCACCTGCTAGAAATTCTTGCCCAATGCTACCCCGAACCAGCAACGGAAAACTTGACAGCATTGGGTGAAAAATATCAGGAAATAGAATCTCGGTGGAAGCCGCTAGATTCAGAAATTGCTGAAGTGAAAGAACGCATTAAAGCAGGGATGCTGGCCCAAAAGCTCAAAGACAGTTCTTATTTTGAGCTTTCCAGTTCGATAACGATGAAAGTTGATTTTATGACGCTGGCCAGACTGATGGAAAATGAGGGAATTGAGTTAAATTTTCCGGTGACGCTGACGAAAGAAATTCAAAAACAGTTAGGCAACCTCATCGCTGATCCATCTTTGGAAGTTGAGGATATTGCTAGTTGGCGGTTAAATTCTAATGTACAGCAACGGCGGAAATCCACTAAGAAAATTGCGCCGGAACCGGAGAGTGAGGATTTAACAGTATTGGGGGAAAGGTATCAAAAAATTTTGCCTGAATGGAAGTTACTGGATTCAGAAGTTGAGCATTTGAAAGAGCGAATTAAAAAAGCAATGTTGGTGCAAAGTAAGGAAAATACTCCCCATTTTAAGTTATCCAGTTCCTCAATTTTGAAGGTAGATTTTGCTAGATTGGCAAAACTTGCGCTATCTGTGGGAGTTGAGTTAGATTTTATGGTGACGCTGACTCAATACATTCAAAAGCGGTTAGGGGAAGCTATTAACAAAATTGATGTGCAAATTGAGTATCTTACGAGTTGGCGGATGACGGCTAAGACTATGGAAGAGGAAGATGATGATGAAATCCCTTTTTAACTACTAAAATATCATGTTTCTTCTCATTTTTATGTGTTCTCTGGGGTCTGGGAGGGTGAGAAAGAGGTCTAAGAACAAGACCCAATAAGGGTTGCAGCCGGGAGCATCCCGATTTTGTAAATATAGCCTTTCTCATAAAGATGAGGTACAATAACAGCAGTGTGTAAACCAGTTAAAAATATTTGACGATGTAACTTGTCCGAACGCAAACTAAGAGTGCTTTTCCTAACTCTTGATAATTAGTAGTCTTGATAGAACGGAGAATGATTTTAAGTTTTGACCACAGATTCTCAATTGGTGAAAAATCTGGTGAATAAGGTGATAAGTATATTAATTTTGCGCCTTTCTTTTCAATCGCTTTTTTGACTTCTTCTCCCAGGTGAATAGGACAATTATCCATCACCACACAAGCACCTTTCCAGAGTTTTGGTACGATTTTTCTGATAATAAAAGCTTCAAATGTAATTGCATCAGTTCCGCCTATTAGATTAACCGATGTCAAAATTTCATTGACTGACATTGCTCCAATTATTGAGAGATTTTTGCCACGTTTAGTTGGTTTTAGTCCCTGGGTTCTTTCACCTTTTTGCATACCTAGCATATAACCTAACCATTGCCAAATTAACTCCCGATTCGTCAATGAATATTAAGTCTTTCAAACCTTACTTTTTAATGGTTTTCCAGAACTCACATCGCAGGATTTGAACTCGCTCCGTGCCTTTACCTGAAGGGAAGAGAGTTTTTTTTTGACAGTAATGTTTAAGAGTTTTATCATTCTTCCTATTGTTGCTCTACTAACGGAAAATCCCATTTTTCCATAAAGTAAATAACGGAGTTCTTCAACAGTTGCATCATTATTTGCTTCAACCAATTGGGCACTCGATGAGTAGTTGCTCCGCATTCAGTTTGCCTTTGTTTGACTCCACATCGGTCAGTTCTCGGAGTAATGTTTTTTGTTTCACGATATTGTTTAAGCAATTTTTGTACAAAACTCCGAGGCTCCAGAAAAACGCTTAGCTATTGCTTTTTGTGAAATGGGTTCAGCATGATAAGTATCAAGGATTTTTTGCCGAAAATCAATCGAATAAGCTTTGATTTTTAACAATGTATGATGTTTGGTACAAGTAAACGTGTTGTGAGTCAAGCAGATCGTGGTGTAAAAAAAATGCTATTATGTGTGGTATGGCTTTCGCGTGGCTTTACTGAACCATGTAATTAGAGTTCATTTGAGCTGATCTTCTCTGTTTGACCCTCACGAGTGAGTGTCAGTAACATGATACCTCATCTTTCGCTCGAAAGGCTATAAATTTGTAGGGGTAGTGCTAAGAGTGCCTACACCCTATCTATCGGGCAACCGGGCGTGGGATTGCCCCTACAATAATTATGCAAATGATGCGAGGATTGCTATAGCAGGCAGGGCAATCACCCTTTAGCGGCTTGTAGTTCAGGATCCTCATAAACGCTATATATGGTGTTTATGCGTAAGTCCTGAACCATTTACTCAAAATCCGTTAAGTGAAGCTATCCCGAAGGGAATCGAACAGATATCAGCCTCAACGAAATCTGCAGCATCATCGCCGAGTTTGACGAAAACGAATAGCGGTGTATTATAAACTCTATGATTAGCTATCTCAAAGGCATAGTCGCCGATATCGCCAAAGGCAGCAACCGCGTCATATTGACTCTGGAAGTCAATCACATCGGCTATGAAATCCAAATTTTGCCCCGTGTGACCGGTCAATTGCCAGCATCCGGCGAAGTCGCCCAAATTTTTACCCACCAGCAAGTTAAGGAAGACCAAATCGTATTGTACGGTTTTGGCAGCGCGGCAGAACGCGATTTGTTTCGGCAGTTGACGAGTGTCAGCGGTGTGGGTGCTCAACTGGCGATCGCACTTCTGGATACTTTAGGATTGCAAGATTTAGTCCAGGCGATCGTCGGCGGTAACACCCGCATCCTCGCCAAAACTCCGGGCGTGGGTACAAAAACCGCAGAACGTCTCGCCCTGGAACTCAAAAGCAAACTCTCGGAATGGCGCCAGCAAGCAGGTTTGACAACTTCAGTCGCGGCCGGAGTCCCCCCAGCTATTCAAGAAGAAGTCGAGATGATCCTGCTGGCGATGGGATACACTGGGGCTGAAGTCTTGCAAGCGCTGCAAACCCTCAGTCAAGACAGCACTTTGTCCGCCAAAGGTGATGCGGATGATTGGATACGTGAGGCGATCGCCTATTTGAGCCGATAATTGCCTACAATGATAATCCCCTACAATATCTAGCCGCCGGGAATAAAAACCCTGGACGGGCGGGACGCCCATCCCACAATTTTTTTTCCTGTGGGATGGGCGTCCCGCCCGTCCTAAGTATGTTTGCAATTCAAGTCTATTCTGCTCAAAAAACAAACCCATCCGTAGCAAAAATTTTATCGTTGTTATGCTTCCCCTGTGATAACATTGGAGATCGTGACAATCGTACAAAAAAAACTAAAATCAATTCATGGCTCTTACACAACAGCGCAAACAAGAAATCATGGGCGACTTCCAAACCCATGAAACCGATACCGGTTCAGCAGATGTCCAAGTCGCCATGCTGACCGATCGCATCACAAAACTCAGCGCCCACCTGAAAATCAACCAAAAAGACTTCGCCTCCCGGCGCGGTTTGATGATGATGATCAGCCGCCGCAAGCGCCTGCTGGCATACATCCAAAAGCAAAATGCCGATCGCTACAAAGCATTGATTGCCCGTCTAGGCATTCGCGGCTAAACACCAAAGCCAAAATTTGCGACAATATTCTTTAATCTTGGACAAACACCAAGACTTATTGAAAAATGTTCGAGATTTCAGGTCAGAGATAAAATATGTCCTCCGAACCACCCCGCAAGCGCTTGCCCTTTGAACCGGCAACAAATCGTAAAAAAACGCCTAAAAAGCCCCCAGAACCCCAAGCAAGCATAGCCTTAGAGTCGGATTCTGCCGACAAGCAGCCGAAAGCTAACAAAACCGGAAAACAGGCGCAATCCATCCCAGAAGTAGTCAGCCAACGCATGATATCTCGCATAGCGGTATTCTGCGGCATACCGACAATCCTGGGAATTTCCACATTTTTTGTCAGCTATTTGATAGTCAGCAAAGGCTTGTTTGATTTGCCCAACACAGCAGTATTGCTGGTAAGCATGGGCTGTTTTGGTCTAGGCGTTCTGGGATTAAGCTACGGAGTCCTCTCAGCTTCCTGGGATGAAGAAGTTTCAGGAAGCACTCTGGGGTGGGAAGAATTTAATACCAATTTTGGACGGATGCGAGAAGCGTGGCGCGCCGCGAAGCCAAAAAGTTAGTCATTAGTTATTAGTCATTAGTCATTAGTCATTAGTCAGTAGTCATCGGTGTCAACTTAAGGTTAAACCCAGTCAGAGACTTCTGTTTGACGATTAGCCCCAGATCCCCCCTAGCCCCCCTTAAGAAGGGGGGGACAAGAACTTGCTCAAAGTCCCCCTTCTTAAGGGGGATTTAGGGGGATCGAGGCTTAGGTAAAAACGGGATTTTTCGCATTCCATCCGTGTCATAATTCGTGTCTAGCCCAACTAAAAAGGCAAAAAAAATATGATTATAGTAATGAAAGCCGGCACTCCAGAAGCCGAGATCGATCGCATCGACGAAGAGCTCCGCACTAACTGGGGTTTGATACCAGAAAAAATCGTCGGCCGTTACAAAACCGTCATGGGTTTGGTGGGCGACACCGTTGAACTAGAACCGATGCAACTGCGCGAAATGAGCACCTGGATTGAAGAAGTGCTGCGCGTGGAAAAACCCTACAAACGCGCTTCTCTGGAGTACCGCCAAGGAGAAGCCAGCACAGTAGAAGTTGCTACTCCTTTAGGAACTGTGATGATCGGCTTGCATCACCCGATCGCGATCGTAGCAGGCCCTTGCTCGGTCGAAAACGAAGAAATGATTGTGGAAACGGCAATGCGCGTCAAAGCTGCTGGAGCTCATTTTCTCCGTGGTGGCGCGTACAAACCGAGAACTTCTCCCTATGCTTTCCAAGGCCACGGCGAGAGTGCTTTGGGATTGCTAGCTGCGGCCCGGGAAGCTAGCGGTTTGGGAATTATCACAGAAGTTATGGATGCGGCGGATTTAAGTGCGATCGCAGAAGTAGCGGACGTGATCCAAGTCGGGGCGAGAAATATGCAGAATTTCTCACTGTTGAAGAAAGTCGGAGCTCAAGACAAACCTGTTTTGCTGAAGCGCGGCATTTCCGCAACCATTGAAGAATGGTTGATGGCTGCTGAGTATATCATGGCTTCTGGCAATCCGAACGTGATTTTGTGCGAGCGCGGAATTCGCGGGTATGACAGGCAATATA
Organism: Microcoleus sp. SVA1B4; assembly: GCF_036700545.1. Classification (NCBI taxonomy): domain Bacteria; kingdom Bacillati; phylum Cyanobacteriota; class Cyanophyceae; order Oscillatoriales; family Microcoleaceae; genus Microcoleus; species Microcoleus sp. SVA1B4. The sequence goes on along the minus strand of NZ_JAUBPB010000055.1, from coordinate 7,861 downwards.
CACGCAATACCCTCGATTTGTCGGCAGTACCAGTATTGCGGACTCTGACTCACTTACCGGTGATGGTTGACCCCAGTCACGGCACCGGTTGGGCGCAGTTTGTACCTTCGATGGCGTTTGCTTCGATCGCCTCTGGTACTGATTCGCTGATGATTGAAGTGCACCCGAATCCCAAAAAAGCTTTGTCTGACGGGCCGCAATCTTTAACACCGGATCAGTTCGACAAGTTGATGGAAGAATTGGCGGTGATTGGTAAAGTCATGGGACGTTGGCCACAGCCGGTGCCAGTTTTGGCATAAAAATCGCGGTAATCAGTCAATACGCTTGGGTTAACCCAGATCCCCCCTAACCCCCCTTAAAAAGGGGGGGACAAGAATGTTCTCAAAGTCAACCCCTACTCCCCTTCTTAAGGGGGATTTAGGGGGATCTCCGAGGAATAAATAGTTTTAACGGAACCGTATTGGGTTAAATCCCCGACTTGTTAAAGAAGTCGGGGATTTTGTTATTCGGTTTTTGGAATAGAGGCCCAAGGGCGATCGTACTTCTAGGAAAGTTGGGAAATTTTGTATAATTGATATTTGAATTAATTAGCGAGAGGGCTGGGAGTCATGGTAGGCATCGGAACCAAACTCACTTTAGCAGAATTTCTAGCTTTGCCCGACGGAGATGTATATTGTGAGTTTGTAGATGGTGAAGCAGTTCCTAAAGTGTCTCCAAAATTTTTTCATTCCAGTTTACAGGGAGCTTTGTGTGACCTGATTCGTGTATGGTGTAAAGGACGCGGGCGAGTGCTTCCAGAATGGGCAATTTTGTTAAAACGTCAGGATAAAGATTGGGCACCTGTTCCCGATTTAACGTACATTTCTTATGAACGTCTGCCGAAAAGTTGGCGGCGAAATGAAGCTTGTCCCGCAATTCCTGAACTGGTGATTGAGATTATATCGCCCGATCAAAGTATGAAGGAATTTGAAGAGAAGGCGAAAGATTATTTGGCTGCGGGTGTTCCGCGAGTTTGGGTAATCGATCCAGAGGCTATTTTAATTAGAAGTTTTTTGACCGATGGTTCTAGTCAAGTTTATACGGATAATACACCGATTGTGGATGAGTTGCTGCCTGGTTTGGAGTTGACGACTAGACAGATTTTTCAGGAAGCGGAATTGATTGATTGAGGGCGATCGTACTCTGTGCAAGATATCAGTCGTAGGGTGCGTGACAACGGGAAAACTTCAACTCGCGGCGGTGGGACTATTGACTGTCAAGCACTGCGACAAAACCATAGTATTTACAAGGTAGTATGGTTTTTTTGCGCTTACCTGTTACTCATTGAATTAGCGAACACTTTGATTTAAGATTGTTTGAATTTGATTTTGTACTTGTTCGAGTTCTCGACGTTTGTCAGCCAGCCAAACCTTTTCTGCCTCGCAATCTGCTTGCTCTCGATCGCGCTTTTCCTGCTGTTCTAATAAATTTTCCCACAGCGAGATCGCTTTTGACATCGCACCGCTATTCGCATCAGCGCGATCGTCAAATACTGTAATAATTCTTTCTTGTACCTTCTCAAAAATAGACTGGGCAGATTCGTCAAATTTCTCAACGCCTAACTCGCAAACTTTTTGCTTAATCTGATCTTTAACAGCATCGCCATCTAAAAAACTAAAGCCAAAACCGCCACCAGCGCCAGCAGCTAAGCCACCCAAAATAACTCCTATAAAACCAAGTCCTGTAAAAAATAGCAACCCAGCACCTACTAATGCACCGAGACCCAAACCAACGCCTAAGCTTTCATCACTACCGATATTTGGGTTAATTGAGGAAGCAATTCCCCTTCCACTTGCGCCAAATCCGCCTAAGCTACCTGCTGTTGCTAAGTTATTGAATTGAGCGACAAGGCTAGTGCTGAGTTGCTGGTCAAACTGTTGAAATTCTTGCCGTATTGCATCAATATCTTCACCGATTTGGCTGTCTAGCACTCCCATATTTTGTTTTAAAATAGACTGTACTTTTTGATTGCCCCAGTCATCAATTTCTTCGGTGATGTCTCGTACAAATTGATCTGCATAATCTTTAGTCAACTTGTCTTGACTCATGATGTGTCCGTGTTCGGAAGTCCAGCGATGACTTTTTGCCATCAGGCGTTCTCCCAATCCTTCCACCCATTCATTCCAAGATTCAATAGCTTCTTCTACAGATTCCTCCCTCAGTTCATTAGCTAAAAGTTTGATTTTCACATCGCGGCCGCTTACTTCCGCCATTTGTTCAAAAATCTTCGCCTTATCTCCTTGAGAAACTGTCAATTTTCCTTCTAAGATTTCCCTATATTGAGTCAATTCATTGCAGCCAGTATTAATAATTTGCTTAATTCCGGCGGCTGATTGCTGAAGTGCGATCGCCCCGCGTTCAACTGTCAGAAACTTCTCAACCGAATCAGTAAAACCCTGAAAAGATTTTAGATAATCATCATTTTCATGGCCTGCTAAAATCGCTTCCAATGCAGATTGAGCAGAAATAAAATGAATCCGATTTTCACCAGCAATCAAATTTTGACTTGTAACAATTGTTTCCACCCTTTTTCGTACCTGCTGGCGACTCTCTTCCCGCCGCAGCAAATCGAAAAAATTAACTACCATAAAAATATTACTCGCGCCTTCCTTATTACCATAATTTAGTTCTTTTTTTAAGTACAAAAGCAGTTCTCGCTCTTTCTCGGTTAAAGCATTTTGAGCATGAGTTAAGAAAATAACCGCATCAGTTGTTTTGAGAACCTGTTGGGTGATTAATGTGCGTTCGGCTTGTTCGTTCAATCCAGGAGAATCAATAATTTCTACCCCATTGCGGCACAACTCTAATTCGGGATGTTCAAAAACGATTTCGGCAATTTCCGACTTGGCAATTTCATCGGCATAGGAACCATAAGCCGCTTGTTCCGAAATCGAAGCTTTCTCTTGATATTGTGCAGGTGAAATTTCTTCCTCCCGTCCATTGTGGTAGCGACAAATAACCCGGCGCTGCGAACCATATTTCAAAATAGTCACATTACCGCTACAGGGAATATCGCGCACTGGTTGGATTTCCTCACCAAGTAAAGCATTTAGTAAGGTTGATTTACCTTTACTAAATTCGCCGACAACAGCAACGCGAAAACATGGAGATTGCAATCTCTGAGATACTTTCGTTACTTCTTGTGCTAAAGTAGGAGATAGCACGTTGCGATCGATTCCATTTTGCAGAGTTAAGCCTAGTTTTTCACAAAGAGCATTCAGTTGTTGCCGATACTCCTGAAATTTTTTCAACTCCTGATAGGATGAAACTGATTGCTTTTGATTTGTTTTGTGTTTCGGTTTGGCTGGTAAATGTTCGATAATGTGACTGGCAGCACGGACAAACATAGAATCGAGAGATTGAAATTGCGCTGGATCTAGTAACGAGTGGACTTCTGCTAAAGCTGCTGTATCGCTGATGGCTTGACTGCTAAAACTCGCTTCCAAAACACTCAAAAATCGCGCATTAACTCCGAGTCGATCGGCAATGATGGTCAAATACTGTTTTTCTCGTTCATCTATTGTCCCATCTGCCGCCGACATTTGATACCCAAAACTAATCAACAGCAGTTTTTCCTCTTCGGAAAAGCACGATGTGAGCGCCAGCAACGCCGTCAATTTCTTGTAAACTTGCTGTTCCCGCACGCTCTTAACCATCGGCATTACGAATTGGCGCAAACTGTTGTTAGCGGGAATAAGTTCCGTAAAAATTGTCCGCAATCGCTGTGTTTCCTCAGCACTTACCGTACCGTCGGCATGAATGACTCCCAGCAATACCGTCACCAATCCCGCCAGGAAAAGCACAGGCGGAGTAATATCCTCTTTTCGGAGGTTTTGCCCGGTCAGCCGCGAAACAAGCTCAACTGTTTGAGGACTAATTAGCGAAGTGTGCATTTGCAGGGCCTATTGATAATTTTTTTTTATTTAAACTAGCATAATATATTAGTTATTCTGTGGATTGGTAACACGGTAGAAATTGATGATGAACTTTGTATTTCCCCCGGCGGTACAGGCTGCGATCGAGGCTGGCAAGTACGTACAAGTGTTTACATCGGCTGGAGTGCCGATCGGCATGGCGAGGGATGCAGCGACGGGACAGTTTGTGGCTCATGCGGTTGGCGCGGTGGTCAACAACAGCCCCCTATCGCCGTTAGTGTCTCCCGTGCAGCTTGCAATGGGAGGCTTGCAGATGTACCAAAACCACATGGGCTTTCAAGCCGTCCAAACCAGTTTGGGCGTGCTGCAAGCGACAACAGCCGTCATTGGTGTGGGAGTTGCGGCTGGGGTAGCCTTGTCGGCGGTGAATTTGCACCAGACTTTGAAACTAAAAAAAGCAGTAGAAAGGCTGGAAGTTAAAGTAGAAAATGGTTTCATCAATTTAGAACAACTTTTGAAAGGCCAAGGCGCCGAAATTAAGCAATTAATTTCCGAAGTGGTTGCAGATATAAAATTTGAGAACCATCGCCTAGTCTTAGTGCGGGCTTACGGGTTATTTAATCAAGCAATTCAACGAATGCGATCGGCTTTGCAAATTCAAGACATTAACCGTCGCAATGCTGAAATTGACGCAGCGCGGGGGATGTTGTTTGAAGCTTTAGCAGACTACAGAAATCCGCATTTATTAGAAGAAACTTGTGCGGCGGGACAGTTGCGGCGGTTAGAGTGCAGTTGGGCGATCGAGCAAAGTATTATCGGCACGTATCAGGTGCAAAATGAATTTGGTGCAGCGGGCGATCGTATTTCTCAACTTCAACAACAAATCCGTCAAGATAGCCTCGGTATTATACACTGTTGTGACTCAGACGAAGAGCTTGACTTTCTTTTTCCTGAAATTACGTGCATTCACGATCGCGATTTAGTTTTATTAGAGAGTTGGCAAAATCAGATTGAATGGATGAAAGCTTTACCGCCAAGTGAATTAAAACAGTTGCAAAGTGCTGATTTTAGTAAATCTGACTCTGCTGTTAAGGTGGAGAAAAACTCAGCCGCAACAGCTTTAGCAATCCCAGAGGAACAGTTATTTTATGAAAATTTGAAGCCGAAGTCTCATTTTTACGCGCTTCGCACTCAACTGGAATGGATGCTCGATCAGGAGCGACGTGAAGAGTATGAAGATTATATCATTGAACAAGGGGAACTAGGGGGTCATAAAAGTTTAGTATCGTCGAATTTGGAAAAAGCCTCTGATTTGGCTGTGGCTAATCTATTTTGGTACTTCAAAGTCCGGGATGAATCCGAAGAGGAATTAGAATTAGATTCTGATGAAACTACGAATAATACTGCTACTGCTACCGTTGTTGCAGAATCTTTCCCAAGCGATAAGGTTAAGCAGCAAATTTATGAAAAAGTCAAAGCCGTTGTTGCCAAGCAACTAGAAGTTGATGCAAGTCAAGTCACCATCAACGCTAATTTTGCCAGTGATTTAGGAGCAGATTCTCTCGATGCAGTAGAGCTAATCATGGCCATCGAGGAGGAATTCGACATTGAAATTCCCGATGAAGCTGCGGAGAACATAGAAACAGTTCAACAGGCTGTTGATTACATTTACAAAAAAGTTGCTGTTTAAAAAGCAAAGACAGTAACCAAGTTCAAATTCCTTAAACAGAAGAAAGCACTAGAAAGACTTCAAGCTTTCATGTAATACCAACTCACCAGAGCGATCGGTGTAAGGACACAACCAAAGCCCGTGTTTCTACCAAAAATTGTACGACCAATGTCATTATTATTACAACAAACATCAAAAAAAATGAAGTCTAAATCAGTTACCCAAATCAGCGGGATTCCCGGTCAATTAGTCGGTGCAGTTCCCGTCCGAACCAGCGGTACAGGAACTCTTAAAATTGTTGGGGACACCTTACAACGAAATTTTATAGCCTTTCTCGGAAAGATGAGGTATAATGTTACTGACACTCACTCAGGAGGATAAAGCAGAGAATATCAGAGCAAACGAACTATAATTACATGGTTACGCACAAGCCACGCGAAAGCGATAGCATACATAATAGCATTTTTTTGACAGCACGAGCTGCTTGACTCACAAAAAGTAAATTTGTACTCCTCTTCATACATTGTTAAAAATGAAAGCTTATTCGATTGATTTTAGGCAAAAAATCCTTGATACTTATCATACTGAACCGATTTCACAAAAAGCAATAGCTAAGCGTTTTTCTGTAGCCCTGAGTTTCGTACAAAAATTGCTTAAACAATATCGTGAAACAAAAAACATTACTCCGAGAACTGACCGATGTGGAGTCAAAGGCAAACTTAATGCGGATCACCTACTCATCTTGGCGGAATTGATTGAAGCAAATAATGATGCAACTCTTGAAGAACTCCGTCCCAAACTTTATGGGAAAATTGGATTTTCCGTTAGTAGAGCAACAATAGGAAGAATGATAAAACTCTTAAATATTACTGTCAAAAAAAAACTCTCTTCCCTTCAGGCAAAGGCACGGAGCGAGTTCAACTCCTGCGATGTGAGTTCTGGAAAACAATTAAAGAGTAAGGTTTGAAAGACTTAATATTCCTTGACGAATCGGGAGTTAATTTAGCAATGGTTAGGTTATATGCTCGATCTCTAAAAGGTGAAAGAGCCCGGGTGCCAAAACCAACTAAACGTGGCAAAAATGTCTCAATAATTGGAGCAATGTCAGTTAAGGAAATTTTGACATCGGTTAATTTAATAGGCTCAACTGATGCAATTACATTTGAAGCTTTTATCATCAGAAAACTTGTACCCAAACTATGGAAAGGTGCTTGTGTCGTGATGGACAATTGTCCCATTCACTTGGGAGAAGAAGTGAAAAAAGCTATCGAAAAAAAAGGGGCAAGATTAATATACTTATCACCTTATTCACCAGATTTTTCACCAATTGAAAATCTGTGGTCAAAACTTAAAATCATTCTCCGTTCTATCAAGACTACTAATTATCAAGAATTAGCAAAAGCCATAGAGTTTGCGTTCGGTCAGGTTACATCGTCAAATATTTTTAACTGGTTTACACACTGCTGTTATTGTACCTCATCTTTCTGAGAAAGGCTCTACTTCATTTTTTGGGTTAGAAATCAAAGAAATCAGGGCTATTTCGTTCTAGACAGTAGGCATGGTTTAGGTTTAGAGTTTAGAAGTCGGATTCACCCTAACTTATGATTTATGAGTTCGCTAGCAATTGTAGAAGCATTTTCGGAATTACCCGACCCACGGCGTGGAGCGGGCTGTCGTCATGAGTATGCGGTCTGTTTAGCGTTATTTACCCTGGCGATTAGCGCAGGATGTGGTGGTTTTCTAGCCATCGGGGATTGGTTAAAGGCTTACCGCGAACCTCTGATTGCGCTGTTTGGGTTCCCGAAGCATGGGATTCCTTCCTACAGTACGCTTCGTCGGACGTTACTGGACTTGGATTATCAATCCTATGGCGCTTGCGTCGCTTCTTTCTGCAAAATTGAACCGAAAAGAGGTGAAACCATGGCCTTAGATGGAAAAGTCCTCCGTGGCTCTTACAATATTGAAACGGGTGATAATCGGACCCCATCCCATCCAGCGATTCAATTGGTGACGGTCTACTTGGTCGAACGAGGACTGATTTTAACTCCCCAACAAGTGGATTGTAAAACCAATGAAATCAAAGCGATTCCACCCGTTTTGGAAGCCTTGGCCCAACGGGGAGTCGTTTTTGCCTTCGATGCCTTGAATACTCAAAAAAAACTTGTGAGCTAATTATTGAGTCTGGGAATGACTATCTCGGTGCAGGGTAAACGCATCTAAATTAATTTGACAAACACCTAAATTTGTGCATTACTAAATAACTAAAAAAAACTTTTAA